>JAQVCB010000094.1 GCA_028689995.1 Candidatus Gastranaerophilales bacterium | reverse complement strand
ACAGAAGATGTTTCCACCGCCCCCAAAGCAAAAACATTCTATTTTCTCACTTCCCTGGAGAGGAGTTAAATTAGCCTTTAAAAAAATGTTCGGAAAATATAAAAAGCCACCTGAACTTCCAAAAGTCGCTCTTAATGCCGATATAGTCGGCGGTGACAAATATTTTGAGATAATTTTTTATAAAGAACAATACGTATATAAAATGCTTTTTAAAATTGAACGATAAAATGCGGCAGCGAGAGTGAAGAAAAGCTGAAATGGCTGCGGTCAGCAGGCAGTACAGGCTTTTTACAACTCGTTCAGGCACGGGAGTTAGAATAAAAAATTTAAGCTTCTAACGCTTTTGTTAACAAATATTCTTCTTTGGCTGCAAGAAGAAAATCGGTCATTTCTCTTACAGCTCCTCTACCACCTGATTTTGAAAGCACAAAGTGACAGATTTTTTTAACTTCATCCACAGCATCATTCGGACAGAATGCAAGGCCGGCTTTTTCCAGGATACATATATCAGGTATATCATCACCAATATAAGCAATTTGAGAATAATCAAGTTTATAAATAGTCATTAAATCCTGTATAGCAAGAATTTTATTTTTTGCACCCTGATAAACATGTAAAATTTCCAGATCTTTAGCTCTTTTCTCTACAATAATTGAAGTTCTTGCTGTTATAATCGCTGTAATAAATCCTTTTTTACTTAAACTAAACATCCCATGTCCATCTTTTGCATTGAATATTTTTATTTCTTCGCCTTTATCGTTATAAATAATTTCACCATTAGTAAGTACGCCGTCTACATCAAAGGCGACGACCTTTATTTGAGAAGCTTTTAATTTCAGTTTATCCATTAATTATCCTCTTTTTTAAGCAACCCCTGCTTTTAACAAATCATGAATATGAACAATGCCTTCAGGTGCACCATTTTCGTTGTTAATTATAATTGATGTGATTGAAAATTTTTCCATTATTTGAAGGGCTTTTGCAGCAAGGGCATCCTTTTCAATTATTTTGGGGTTAACTGTCATAACATCTTTTACGGTTAAAGTTGAAATATCTTTATACTTCATTATAGTCCGTCTTATATCACCATCTGTTAAGATCCCTTGAGTTTTACCTTCATTGTTTACAACTATGGTTATACCAATCTTTTTATCTGAAATTTCAACAATTGCTTCCTGAAATCTATCATTGATTCTGACTAATGGCATATCTTTTCCTGAGATCATTAAATCTTCAACTTTATATAACAAACTTTTCCCAAGACTGCCTGATGGATGAAAAACGAGAAAATCTTCAGGTGTAAATCCTCTTTTTTTAAGAAGGCAAAGTGCAAGAGCATCACCCATTGCAAGTGTTACGGTGGTACTTGCGGTTGGTGCCAGGCCTAAAGGGCAGGCTTCCTTTTCTACAGATATATCTAAAGTCATATCACTTTTCTGCGAAAGAGTAGAATTTAATCTTCCTGTAAGGGCAATCAATTTTATGTCAAATCTTTTTATTAATGGTAATAACTGAAGCAATTCAGCAGTTTCGCCACTGTATGATATTGCAAGAACAACATCTTCTTTCGTGATGACTCCTGAATCTCCATGAGTGCTTTCTGCAGGATGGAGATAAAATGAAGGAGTACCTGTACTTGAGAATGTAGCTGCAATTTTTTTACCGATTAAACCTGATTTTCCCATGCCGGTTACAATAACTCTTCCTTTGCATCTGTATAAAAGATCCAATGCCTTTAAAAAAGGTTCTCCCAGCCTTTCGACAAGTTTTGTTATTGAAGAAGATTCTATTTCAAAGACTTCTTTTGCAAGTCCCAGAATACTTCTTTCGGATATATTTATTTGAGATAAATCTATTGTGTTTGTCACCTTCAACCTCCAATTTTGATATCTACTTATTATTATTGCCTGTTAAGAATAAAATGCAATTTTTTGAATATTATGAAGTTTTTGAAGTACGACGTGGGTTGTAGAGATATTTTAAAAAATATTATTAAGATATATTAAAAAATATTAAAGTTTTTTAACAAAGTGCCGATAAACTATTATATATAGAGATTGTTTTACATGGGTTATGAAAATACCCTAAAAACAAGGATCGTTCAACGTTATTTTAACGATCATTATATGTTGATTGTTTTATCGTGAAGAACAGTAGGAAAATATGCCTATAAATATTTTGCATTCAAAAAAAGATATAGTCTCAATTAAGCCTGTACATTCTGATAAGGCTGAAAAAATTATTAACGATATTAAAAAAATTATGATTAATGAAAATTGTAACTCCATGATACTTGATTTGAGCAGTTTTAATCTGTTCGATAGTATTAGAGTTGGTACTATAATTGCAACTTATCATTTTATTCAATTTATTAACGGTAAAATTTTTATTATTGTTCAGGATAATCTTGCTAAAAAAACGATAGAAAACTTCAAGCTTAAAAATGCAACAGTTGTTATCTGCAGCGAAAAACAGGCTGTTTATAGCACCGCATAGGTTTATACTTGTAAGAAACTATTATTGATATATTCTTCAACTCCATAAAAGTCATTTATGGAGTTTTGATCTGGAATATAGTCTTTATCTTCCAATGAAGATAAAAATCTATTTAATAAAACAGGCAAAAGATTTGCCGGTAAACAGTTAAAATCAATGCTGAATTCATTAATACCTATTTCAGAAAAGAATTTTATGTATTTAAAGAGATCCAGTATATTATCCTTAAATAAGTGCATTCTGCAAAATCCATCTACTGAAATTGGAAATATTTTCTGTATACTTGGATCTAGTATAGCATAAGTCCCAAGATGGCAAGGAGCAGCACATGAAAGGCGTGATAAAATAGCATGTTCGTTATTTAATGGACATAAACCTAAACTCGGTATTCTTTTACTCCCTGCAATTGTAAGTTTTCTGACAGAAATTTTATTTTTTATTTCATTTATGCACTGTTTCATATTTTCTATATCTGCAAAATTACTCATATCAATAGATATTATATTATGTTGAGTTGCAAGGCTTAGGATTGAAGTACTGTTTAAAAGATTTAAACCTTGTCCTAATTCTATAGGCAAATTTTCAAGGTCAGAGTCATTGATTAAAGCCCACCAATAACCGATATTATTTATGATTATATTAGAAGGATAAGGATCCTGAAGACAAAGTAATTTATCATATTCATAAACTCTGTCAAAATCTCTTTCAATTAAAATTCTGGGAGTGCTTAACTGAAGTTTTATTCCAAGACTTGAACAGTCTTTTTTGACTTTTTCAATAATTTTATTAAAGCTGTATTTTGAAAGATCAGCTGTATTTATAATTTCTCCGTATTCAATTGAATATACAGGGTTGAATCTAAGGGTTTTAATATATTTTTTGAGATATTTTAACTGTTCCAGACTTGTTAGCCTTAAATTAAGTCTTGGAATATCTGTAAAAGACTGTTCATGACGAAGGATAAATCTTTTCATTTTCCAGCTAAATTGTTGAATATTACCGGTAAACCTGAATGTTTCGCCTTTAGCGCTGTGAAATTCTCCTAAAAAATGATTTGATTTATAAAGTGAATCAACAGGATTTTTAAAGGGCAGCTTGTAGCTTTGTGAATCTTTAGGATTTTCAAGAATTTTTTCAATGATTTTTATTTCTTCCAATAATTGTCCTTTATTTTCGTAATCACCCTTAATAGCAATCATCTCAACGGATTTTGATTTTATAAGCTCATCTGCAATCCATGGCAGATCATTTGAGTCTATTGAAAGTTTATATTTTGAATATTTTTTAATTTTAACAAGGTTTTTTATGTAAATTTCTTCTGAAACATTTATATTATCTATAGAATTAAACAGATTTAAAAATTCTACGCCGGCAAGATTATGAATATTCAGGCCGGAATCGATAAAAATTTTAAATGGAAGCTTTTTATCCTTTATTAATTCAAGAATATCAATACTATTTATCATTATTCCACTAATAGGACAAGTTTTAAGAAATTCAAGCAAATCATTTACTTTTAAAATGTCTTCTTCCTGAATGGTATTTTTAAAATTTATAAAAAAGTCAAAATTATATTCATTAATTTTCTTAACATAATTCATAAGACCATCGTGATCAGATTTTTCAAGAAACTCTGAATGATAGATATAAACACTGTTACACCCGGTTTGAGCAACAATATCAATATCATCGACAGACTTTATCGGGGATAAAATTCTTGGTACTTTCATAAGCTAAGAAAAAATCTCCTTTTACCACTATAACTAAGTTTTTAAAATTTTAAGTTGACAATATTTAGTGAGATTAACAGTATGTCCAAAAAATATTAGGATAAATTAATTAAAAACATGTGTTAGAAAGTTATTTTTTTTATAATAAACCTTGATTTAATATCTTACAAGCATTTTTTATGTATTCATTTTCTTTTATGTCTTCCATGATCCAGTTACATACAAGCCCACCTTGCCATACAAGTCAGGCTCACATTTCACTGTCTTAAAAGTTCGCTATTAACAGCGCTTTAGGCGGGCTCACTGCCCAGTCTTTGAGCTTGAACTCACTTTCGTTTTCCTATGTCGGTTACATAAAAATCCTAGTTTTTCATAAAATATTGAATTTTTGCGTAACCTTCTTCATTAATTATAAAAAATGAACTAAAATAATATATATTTTCATATCAATAACCTGAAATTATAAATACTTTATATGAAGGATACCTCTTCAATACGTAAAAATTAGAATAGCATTAGGAAAAATATTACTAAAAGAGTCGATATGAAGAAAATACGAAACATTGGTCTGATATTGTTTTTTATATTAATAATATCCGGGTCTGCATTTGTGTTAGCGCAAAATAGATCCGAATCAAGTAATGTTTCAATGAATATGGCAAATAACTCAAATCAATCAATGTATTTAGCTTTAGCTCAATCAAAAAAAAGTAATTTCAATAATCAACAGACTAAGACTCTATCAAATGAAGATGATGAAGATACAGTCATTATTAATGTCTCTAATTTTGGGAGGAGTAATCCGTTTAAACCATTTGTAGAGAAAAGTCTTATGAATGATTCATTATTTCAAAATCCTCAAATTAATGTACCAAAACCTCCTGAATATGATCCTGATCCAAACTTTTCAACCCTGTTAGGGATAAAAGTAAGCGGTATTTTGTATGATAATACCAGACCTTCAGCCATAATCAATGTTGATAACAATGATTATCTGGTTCATAAAGGAGATTTCCTTTTTAATTTCTATGTTAAAGACATTACTTCTGACAAAATTGCAATAAAATATGAAAACAATATATATAAGGCAGGTATTGGGGAGATAATTGAAGGTATTATTAACGTTAATCCTGTCCGAAGTAAACAAATGTTCGCAGATTATAAAAAATCTGATATTAAACTCGTTAATCCTGTAAATCTGCCGGCATTACCAACACTAAGATAATTTTTTAATATAAAGGAGCTTTAGGTTAATGAATGATAATCATAAAAAAATATTCAAAATAATTTTAGCTTCATGCATTATTGGATTTATGGGGTTAAGTTCCGTTTTTGCTGATGATCTTAAATTAAGAAGCAGTATAAATTCTGTAACACCTGAAATTCAACTCAAGGGCGGAGTTAAAATTGATAAAAATAATCAAACCGTCAATCTTAGCTTAAGAGATTCAGATATAAGGCAAGTATTAAGAATGCTTGCCGATAAAAGCGGCTATAATATTGTAATGCATGAATCAATAAAAGGTACTGTAACAGTTGATTTACTTAAAACTCCTCTTAATAAAGCTTTTGAGTATATTTTAACTATAAACCAGTTAGCTTACTGGCAGGATGGAAATACTATTATCATTGCATCAAATGAAGAAGTTAATAAACTTGGACTGAATAAATCTCAAATTAAACCTATCAAAATTAAATATTTGGATGCCGGCGTTGTGGCAACATTTATGAATAAAAATATATTTAGCATTAATAAGCCCGGTGGCAGCTCCAATCCTAATGTTATTATCAATCCAAATACTAATGATATTATTGTTTTTGGCAATGAAGAAGATGTAGCGTTAGCTCAAAAAGTTGTAAATTATCTCGATGTAAAACCGGAAACGAAAATATTTGAGGTTAATTATGCAAAAACATCTGATATAGCTAATATAGTTTGCAATTCAATTTTTGGAGTTACTGCAACAGTAACTGTTCCTACAGCAGGAACTGCAATCAATGAAGAAAATAAAATTGCCTGTAGTGCAAACACAACTTTAATAACCGCGGATAAATTAGAATCCCTTAACACTAAGGGTTTTCAGGTTTATTATAACGACAGTCTCCATAGATTAATTATATATGGAGGAACACAGGAACAGATACTTCAAATTGCAGATGCAGTAAAGAAATTTGACAAAAAACAGCAGCAGGTTTATATTGAACTTTCAATTGTTGAACTTTCAGAATCAGGTAGCAAAGCATTATCATCAGCTTGGGGCTATAGCAATGGAAGAATTGCCATTGATGGAGGATATTCTGCACTATCTCAAGGTACAGCATGGGATGGAACAACGGGAACACCTTTTAGCCAAACAGGAGAAGTTATAGATCCTAATACATTGCAAACTATAACTACTACATTAATTCCCGGCGGCCATGTATGGGGAGGCAGTAAACCAAGTGTACTAAATTACCTGGTTTCAAATCCTAACTATGTTGAAGTAAAAGATGCTTTAGGTAATATAACTAATGCAGATGAAAAATATATAACGGTTAATTCTGGACGAGACCTTATTCCAAGTTATGCAAAGGGTCTTACTCAATTTATATCTGTTTTAGTTACACAAAGTAAAGGAAGACTCCTTGCTAATCCAAGAATAATAGCTACAAATAATCAAAAGTCAACAGTTGATATTACTTCAGAATATCTTGATAACAGAACTCAAACTACTGCATTGACAGCTACAAATCAGCCTCTTACAACAACAACCTATACCAAAGCAAGTGCAGGTATTAAGATCGATATAACTCCTAAAATAAGTCCTAACGGATATATAAATCTGGATCTTAACCCGTCTTATACTCAACCGGCAGAACAGCTTAAAGAAGGAACTAATATTGTACTTACTTTTCTCAATACAAGAAAATTAGAACTAACAGATATAAGAGTAAAAGATGGAGAATCCCTTGTTATCGGGGGATTAATGCAAGAAAGAGAAACTAATTCACAACAAAAAATTCCTATTCTTGCCGATTTACCTCTTATAGGAATGTTTTTCAAAAGCAGTTCCACTGATAAATCAAGAAGCGAGTTAATAATTATGGTAACTCCAAAAATTGTTAAAGATAATGATTCGGTTGAAACTTTATAAATCTATTTCGAGGAAGGTTAAATGGGCAATTTTGATCCAAAACAATTAAATTTTGATTCAACAGAGTTAAAAAATATAATTAATGTAGATCTTATAAATAAATTTTCCCTTGACGATATGAAAAAGGAAAAATTTATTCCTATAACCTGCCAGGATGGTGCCATTTTTGTTGGGATGATTGATGCTAATAATAAGGAAAAACGTAAATCAATTCTCACAAATGTTATTATTACAACAAAATTAAAACCCAAAATAGTTATTATTTCTGAAGAACAGTTTAATAGCTTTATTCAAATCTGCTCTAATATTATTAGTGCTACAAAAGATATTTTACCAGAGCCTCAGTACAACGATTTAGAAATTTTTGATGAACTCGAAGAAAATAATTTTGAAGAAGAAAAACTGGAAGAAAATAAACTTAAAGAATATGAATTTGAAGAAAATAAATCTGAAGAAGAAAAGCTGGAAGAAATTAAATCCGAGTTAGATGAAAATATTTTTGAAAGTGAAAGTGAAAGTCAAGTTGAAACAAATGAAAATATAATAAGCCACGAAAGTATAATAAGTAATTTTAGCAAGAAAACAGAAACTCTTGAAATTAATGAACAGGAGCAAGAGAAACCGGTAGAGCCACCTAAAGAGCCTGAAAAAAAACCCAAAAAAAGACTTGGCGAACAACTGATAGATATGGGGCTTATAACAGAAGAACAATTACTTCAAGCCCTTGATGAAAGCAAGCAAACAGAGACACCCATTGGTTCAGTTCTTGTAAAACTCGGATTTATAACCATTGAGCAATTAAGAGAAACTCTTTCTACACAGCTTGGAGTTGATCATGTTGAAACTAAGGATTTACAAATTGAAGCAGAAGTTATCAAGTTTTTGCCGGAAAAATTTATTAAAGAAAATAAAGTTGTTCCTATACGCGTAGAGGGTCATCATATTATTATCGGAATGGTAAATCCTAACGATAAACGTTCTTTAAGTCAGGTTATTTATCTCACAGGCCATCAACCAATTCCTCTTGTTTTAACTCATATTGAATTTGAAGAATGTATTGCAAACTATTTCAAAACTAAAACAGAAGTTAAAAAAGAAGCTGAAAAATTAATGAAAGAGCTCTCCTACACGAAAGAGCTTAATGTTGTTCAGGAAGAAGATCTTTGGTCGCATGTTGAAAAAGAACTTCAGGAAGACGATACAAACTTTATTGCAAAGTTAGCAAGTTCAGTAATTACTGATGCTATTGAAAGAAAAGCCAGTGATATTCATATAGAACCTTATGGAGAACAATTTATTGTTCGCTACAGAATTGACGGGATTTTAAAAAAAGTACTTGATTTGCCACCGAAAATAGAAACTTTAATTTTATCCAGGCTAAAAGTTATTGCAAAAATGAATATTGCTGAACATAGAAGACCTCAAGACGGACATTTTACAATTAAATATGATGATAGACTGTTTGATTTAAGGGTAAATACTCTGCCTGTAGCCGGTAAAGAAAAAATGGTAATCCGTATTTTGCAGCCTACAATCAGGGTTGAACAGGGTAATAAAGAAATCAGACTTTTGGGTGCATCACATCAGGATATTCAGAAAATTGATTTAATGGTTACATCACCTTATGGTATTATACTTACAAGCGGTCCTACAGGAAGTGGTAAAACAACCACTCTATATTCAATTTTAAACAAATTGAATACTGAAACAGTTAATATTACAACAATTGAAGATCCTGTTGAAATCAAACTGGAAGGTATTAATCAGGTACAGGTTAACCAGAGAGCCGAAATAACCTTTGCATCATCTATGAGAGCTATCTTAAGACAGGATCCGGATATTATAATGGTAGGAGAAATCAGAGACATTGAAACTCTTGAAGCGGCCATTGATGCCTCCCTTACAGGTCACCTTGTACTTAGTACCGTTCACGCCAATACAGCAACTGCAACTGTTACAAGGCTTATGGAGATGGGGGTTGCAGCTCATTTAATTGCTGCTTCATTATTAGGTGTTATTGCTCAAAGACTTATTAGAAAAGTTTGTCCTGATTGTAAAGAGTTATATGAACCAACAAAA
>JAQVCB010000093.1 GCA_028689995.1 Candidatus Gastranaerophilales bacterium | reverse complement strand
AATAAAGCCAACATTCTAAAAAAGTTACTTTGGAACTGCACCCTCATAGACAAAAAGCTAAGCTATGAGTACAAAAAGCCCTTTGACATTTTAGCCAAAGGACTCTCTTATAAAGAATGGCTCCCCAGGTAAGATTCGAACTTACAACCCTTCGGTTAACAGCCGAATGCTCTGCCATTGAGCTACTGAGGATCATTATTTTTCTCTATTTAATTTGTAAAAGTATTATAGCAATTAGATTTTTTGATGTAAATAGATAAAATGAAATTATTTTAATTTTATCTATTTATAAACTTTCAAAACAGTTATTATACTTTGAAATTGAGCGATTAATTATTTCCTGTATTTTTTATTCTGCGCAAACCGTGTTTAAATCTTGCAGAGTTAATAAATAACCTTCTATATCTTTTATATATTTGCGGCATAAAGATTCTTCATTTGCTCTGCTTGCTTTTTCAAGATCAACTGCAATTTCCATTAATTTATACATTCTAAGATTACCGCTTGATCCCTTTAATGTATGGGCTATGGTTATTATTGAAGTAAAATCAACCTGCTGAATAGCCTCTTTTAACTTCGAAACATTAGAAGGAAGCAATGTCAAATATTCGCCTAAAAATTCTTCTGCTTCATCTTTTGTAAATCCATGATCATTTACAATAGCTTTAATAATATTTGAGATTAGATTAACACTGTTTATTACTTCTGATTCAGGGATATTACTATACTCTGCTGTTTCTTCAGAATTAAGATTCAAATATTTAGTAACAACTTCGATTAAATTATTGGAGTCAATAGGCTTTGTTAAATAATCGTCCATGCCGCTATTTATACAATCTTCTCCTGCATCTTCCATTACATTTGCAGTTAATGCAATAATTGGCACGTGTTTTTCAATATTTTCATTTTCTTTTAAAGAATTTTCTATGGCACGAATTTCTTTTGTCGCTTCAAATCCATTCATAACCGGCATTTGACAATCCATCAAAATGATATCATAAGATTTGTTCTGATATGACTTAACTGCAAGAGCACCGTTTTCGGCTATATCACAATTAAAACCTGCAATGCTCAAAATTTTTGAGGTAAGTTTCTGGTTTATTTCATTATCTTCTACTAGTAGGATTTTAACTTTATCATTGAACTTGTTTTCTTTAATAGTGTGGCGTGTTATTAAAACATCATCATTTTCATTATTTTCGTTCTCTTTAGAATCAATAATTAATGATATACACTGTAAAATATCTTTCTTTTTAACGGGCTTGGTTAAATAACCTGTAAATCCTCTTTCTTTTGCTTCAGTAGAATTTCCTCTCTTTGCTATAGAAGTTAGCATCACAAGAGAAATATCTTTATATTCAGAATTGGATTTAATGAGCGAACCAAGTTCAAAACCATCTGTTTTTGGCATATAAAAATCAACAACAGCAACTTTTACATCTGTTTCTGTTTTTAAAACAGACATTGCTTCATCTGCTGAGGTTGCTTCACAAACTATACAACCTGCTTCCTCAAGATAGTAACGCATAATTTTTAAATTCGTTAAATTATCATCAATTACTAAAACTTTTATGCCTCTTATCGAATCATTATGCATTTTAGTAATTGATATTTTTTTATCCTCTGTAAATTTAGCGGTGAATGAAAATGTTGCTCCTTTTCCCTTCTCACTTTTTACACTTATATTACCGTTCATCATATCTACAATCTTTTTGCAAATTGCAAGTCCAAGACCTGTCCCTCCAAACTTTCTTGTAGCAGATGCATCAGCCTGAGTAAATGATTCAAATATTTTCTGCTGAGCTTCTTCTGTTATACCAATGCCGGTATCTGTTACATCAAAATTGATTATTACAGAATCATTGGATTTAGAAGCCAGTTTTACTGTAATATTTATTTCCCCCTCTTTAGTGAATTTAACAGCATTATTTATTAGATTATTCAAAACCTGCTTTAATCTGGTTGGATCTCCAAATACTCTCTGTGGAACATCGGAATGTATTAATGCATTTATCTCCAATCCTCTTTGATGCGCATTAGTTGTAGATAAAACTGCAGCATCTTCAACAACGGAACGTATATCAAAGCTGATGTTTTCCATAAGCATTTTTCCAGCTTCAATTTTAGAAAAGTCTAATATATCATTTATAATGCTTAATAAGCATTCTGAAGATTTTTTAGCTTCAGAAGCAAAATCTGCCTGCTCTTCATCAAGTTCTGTTTCTGATAAAAGCTGTAAAAATCCTATAACACCATTCATTGGTGTCCTGATTTCATGGCTCATATTAGCTAAAAATTCACCTTTTACTTTATTTGCTAATTCTGCTAGTTCTTTTGCTGCTATAATTTCTTCTTCTGCTTGTTTACGATCAGTAATATCCTTTGCTAACCCCGTAATCCCTGTAACTTCTCCTTTTTTGTTAAAAATAGGAGTTTCGAAAATTTCAAAACATTTATTCCCTTCAGAGGTATTAATATGTATTTCTTCAAAATAGGGTAGTTCTGAATTCATAATTTCCTGCTCTTTATTCCAATTTGCTTTTGCTGTTTCTTCAGGTTTTATGTCAAAATCAGTTTTACCGAGAAGCTTTTCAGGAGATAAGTTATAAAAATCCGCAAAAGGTTTGTTTACTGCTATAAATTTTCCATCACTATCTTTCAACCATGATGAAAAAGGCATATTATCCAGAATAGCTTGTAATTGAGTCTTGCTTTCAAGTAGTGTACTTATTATAGATGCAGAAATTTTTTCGCCTATTCTAAATGCGGCAAAAGTAGCTGAAAAAATTATGAAAATGATTGCAAAAATCATTAAATATGTCATATTGTTCATTTCAGCTAAGATTTCTGAAATTGGAACTCTTATAATCAAGATAAATCCATTAGGCAATGTTATATAAGAAATAATTTTTTGAGTACCATTATCTTTATATTCAACAAATCCTTCTTTTTTATCTGAAGACACTTTTAAAAATTTATAAAAGCCATTTCTTTCTTTTAACAGATTACTCCCGACTTCAAATAAATCTCCGGCAATAAAATTATAATTACTGTCGACAATAAAAGCATCTGTTGTTTTGTATATTTTAATACTTTTAAGTATTTTATTTAGCTCATCAAGCGTTATGTCCATTCCTGCAACTCCAATGAGCATTTGATTTCTATAAACCGGAACAGAATATGTTATCATATCTTTTTTAAGATCAGGATCTTTATATGGTTCACTCCATAATCCTTTTTTTGCAGCAACAGGAAGAAAATACCAGGGACTGTCTTCCTGTTCAATTGTACTGTTAAGAATTATTCTGTTAAAGCCCTTTCCTTTATCTACAAACCACGCCCCATCATAGTCTCCTGCATAATCATGATTATAATAAAAGTAGGTACTCATACACCATTTAGTATTTTTGCCTAACTCTTTTGGATATATTCTAATATTAGAATATTGAGATTCCAGGTAAGCTAAATTTTTTAGTTTTTCTAAATCTTTTTGTGTTTGAATAGCAGTGGCATCAAGAACAAAACTACCCATTAGATTGACACTTTTTTCAACCTGTTTAATATCATTAAAAATTTCTTCCGAGATATTTTTGGAATTGGCGATCAACATTTTCTTTGCCATTGTGGAAATTATTTCATCACTTGTTTGAATACTGATATATCCTATTATTAATATTGCAATTGCCAGAACAGCAAATATACTTGCTATTATTTTAAATTTTAACAAATTGGATTTTATCAATTTTCAAACCTCCAATGATGAATTATTCTGTTTTTAATAAATTAAAGTGCATAAATAATTCATTCTATAAACTTTTAATTACTTACTTTATCTAAGACCAAATTCACTTAATTTATCCATTAATTTCTGCCTGTCTATAGGTTTAACAAGATATGCTTCACACTGTTCTCTAAATGCATGCTTGATGTTTTCAGAATCATCAAGAGCGGTTGTCATTATTATTTTTACACTCTCAATTCCGAATTTTCCATTTTTATCCTCAATTTCACGAATTTTTTTTAGAACTTCATGTCCGTTCATCTCTGGCATCATAATATCAAGTGTTATGACATCATAAGGTTCATTATCATCAAGTGAAGCTTTAAACGCATCTAATGCTTCTTGTCCATTAACCGCAATATGACATTCTCCAAATTTTGAAAGATATGCCTGAAGAATACGTCTACAGGTAAAATCATCATCTACTACCAAACTCTTCATATTAATCTCCTTTTATATCATTTTAACAACTGATATTTGCTAATTCTTTGATGAATAGATTGTCAAAGTCAGTAATTATCGGAATTTCCTCTTCTTCCAGCAAAGACATTGTTATTTTTCGTCTTTCTATGATTTTGTTAATAGGAAGTGCCAGGATATTTTGATCAATTTCCAGTAAAATGATCAATTCACAGACTGTTTCGTGTTCTTTTATTCCTGATTCGGAAGTATAAGCCAACGGAATAATTTCATCTTCTATTCGAATCATTGTTTTTTTATGTTCTGCATATATCCAGTCCTGTTCCATAGGTTTTAAAATTTGTCTTACAAAAGTCGATGGAATAAAATAATTTGACCCTTTTATATCAACGGTTATTCCGTTCATTACGACATTTTTAACAGACAATTCCAGAACAAATGTACATCCTTCTCCAATTTTATTGATAATTTCAATTTTACCTCCAATTTTTTCCATATCCGCTTTTACAACATCTAATCCAATCCCCCTGCCTGAGATATTGTCAACAGTATCGGCGCTCGAGAATCCGGGTAGAAATATTAAATTGATAATTTCATTTTCTGAATAATTTTTTTCAGAATTAACTAAATTTTGTTCGGAAGCCTTTTTGAAAATTTTATTAACATCAATACCTTTTCCATCGTCTGATATTTTAATATAAAATTTTCCTTTGCTGCAAAATGCTGAAATTTTAACGGTTCCCTGTAACGGTTTATTTGCATTCTTTCTTTCTTCTTTTTCTTCAATTCCATGTCCTATAGCATTTCTAACAAGATGCACAAGAGGAACAAGAATCTTTTCAGCTATATTCCTGTCAATATCGATATCTTCACCTTGAATTGTAAAATTAATATCTTTATTTAATTCAGTCATTGTATCTCTGGCTATCCTCGTTAGTTTCTGGAAAGTAGATTTCAATGGCACTATTCTTAAAAATATTGACAGATTCTCAATATCTTTAGCTATTTTTGACAGTTTATTAATATTGTTATTGAATAAATCACTTGTCACAAAATTTTTAGATTCCTCTTCTACCTGAGACTGAGTTGTTATCAAGTCACTTATTATGTTAACAAGATTATCTATTTTGTTAACAGGTACCCTCATAAATTCATCCTGAGTCATTGTAGATTTATTAATTTGCTGTTTTCTAATAGCATTTAAAATCTCTCTGGGTTTTGCTTTGTATTCCTTTAAAGCAATCTGGCCAAATGATAGATCAGAATATTCATCTTTTTGTTTTTTGAGAATTTCTTGAACTTCTTGCGTATTAAGAGTATTTTGATCAACAAGAATTTCACCGATTTTTTTAGTTGGTTCTTCTTTAGCAACATTTATTTGCGAGTCAAATTCATTATTAATAAGGTTAAATTGAATACTTTCAAGAAGTTTTAAATGTTCGTTTATTATTTTTAAGAAAGAATAATTCCTGTTTAAAGTAATGTCACTACAAATCTGTTTTATACAATCAGCTGAACTAAGAATTAAATCAACTATGTTACTATTTACAGTTATTTCCCCTTTAATGCAATCAGTCATTATTGTTTCAGTTTTATGTGCTATTTCCTGAATTAAATTCTGATTTACGAAACCTGCCAAGCCTTTTATTGAGTGAAAAGATCTGAACATTATATTTAATATTTGAATATTTTGAGCATCTCTTTCAAGAATTAGAACATTCAGTTCAATATTTTCAAGATGCTCTTTTGTTTCTGCTATAAAGTCCTGCCAATACTCCTTGTCAATAAGGATTTCACTACCATCAGCTATTTCTTTTTGGAAATTGTATAATTTCATACTTTCCAAATAATGATATAGTTCATTCAAAAAATTTGGATCTAAAGTTAAATCAAAATTGTTGCAAATACTGCTAATATAACCTTTTGATTTTGAAATCAGCTGAATAATATTATTATTTACAGTTATTTCACCTTTACTGCAACTTTCCAGCAGCATCTCTACCTGAAATGCAATTCTTCGAATTAATAAATATCCTGCTCGTTCTGCCAAACCTGTTATTGAATGAAAAGCACAAAGAACTGAATTTAAAACTTCTTTATTAGGATCATTCTCAAGTTTAGAAATTTTATCCTCTATGGTTTTAAGCTCTTCTTCCAATTCCAGCTCAAATTCCAGTAATAATTCCGTATTTATTTTGTGAATTATATAATTTTTATCTTTTAAGATTCGACTTAATTCAATATCTTCTTTATTTATAAGATCATCTATATTTTTTAAATGAATAAATACAGTATCTGTAAAATTTTCATCTTTATTTAAAGACATTTCGGTACAAATTCTTCTAATATAGTACATAGAAGTATGAATTAAAGTAATAATATTTTTATTTGCAATTATTGACCCATCTTTGTACATATCAATTAATCTTTCAGTCTGATGAGATATTTGCTGAACAGTATTTTGGCCAACAAAACCTGAAAAACCTTTAATATTAAAAAATAAATTTAATATATCGTTGGAAATTTCACTATTTTTTGGATCTTTTTCTAATATTGATACTTTTATTTTAATTAATTCAAGGTCTTCCAAAGTTTTTTCAATAAATTCAGATAAAAGTTTTGGATAATTGGAAGTTCGACTACTAGTAAATTCATCTTTCTCAAGAATTTTATTTAATAGTCCATTGATATTAACATTATCAATCACTATAATCTCTCCATTTTTTTATATAACTTTTTTATTACATTTGTAGATTTTTTCAGGATAACAGGTTTTAAAAAATAAAGTTTACCTTTTGTTCAAATGAAATATTTAATCTATTTCTGTTAATTTTAAAGATTTCTTATTTAAATTACCAGATATATAATTTTACCAATTATACCATTTTACTGTATAGTGTTAATACATTATTAGAATGTTTTCGTACTCATAATTAAAATTTAATTATGTACATATATTTATTTAACGTTATGTTTATAAGTGACTGATATCAATTAATTAAAGGGGTTAAGTTATGCTAATAGGGTTTAGAGATTTAAAAATATCCCAAAAGATTTTAGGTTTTGTCATTATATCAGTAATTTTAACCGGTATTGTTGGATTAATGGGATTATTCAGTATTAATTCCGCTAAAAATAAATTAGCTTCAATGTATAATCAAAGGCTTTTATCAATAAAGTGGCTTAATGAAAATCGTACACATATTAGGGCTAATGAAGCCTCTTTATTGTGGATAATCATTAATCCTGATCAGACACAACAACAAAAATATATCGATGATATTAATAATCGTGCAAATAAATTCAATGAAAATATAGTTAACTTTGAAAATTTAATGCTGGATTTACAAGAAAAAGAAGATTTGACTAATTTAAAGAAATTTCTGGAAGAATACAGGATTGTTCGAACTGAAGTTATTCGAATGGCAACTCAGGGACAATCAAAACAAGCTCTCAACTATTTTCTGAATAATAAGTCTTCTTTTGAAGATGCAACAAAATATTTGATAAATATAGGTGACTATAATCAAACATTAGCAGAAGAAATAAGTAAACAAGATAGGATTAATGCAACCAGAGCTATTACATTAATTCTGGTAACACTATTGATTGCAATAATTATCTCTCTTTCTTTTGGCTTGTATTTAGCTCGAATGATTCCAAAACGTCTTAATACAATTACAGATTGGCTTAGAGAAGTGGCCAATGGTAATCTATCTATGGAAGACGTGAAAATTAAAGCTGATGATGAATTGGGGAATATAGGAGTTGGTTTGAATAAAACTGCTCATAGTCTACGTTCTCTTGTTAAACAGGTACTGGAATCAGCAAATACAATGTCTCAAGATTCAGAAGAGTTGAACTCTGCAGCAGGCCAAACATCTCTTAGTTCTCAGCAGGTTGCAAAAAGTGTTCAGCAATTAGCACGAGGATCTCAACAAGTCTCTCAAAACATCGAGAATGGAGCTAACAACATTAATAAATTGAATAAGATTATTCAAAATATTTCCGGGGAAGCAAATGATATAGCTAAACTGGGAAATAAAACTGAAACTAATGCCAATGAAGGAAAAGAACATGTTAAAAAAGTAGTTAATAAAATAAATAGCATTAAAGTTGCTTCAAATGAAATATCAGATACAATCAGTAAGATGGGACGCTTGAGCTCAGAAATTGAAACAATAGTAGATCTAATTAAAAGTTTAGCCAGCCAAACAAATTTATTAGCATTAAATGCTGCAGTAGAAGCTGCAAGAGCTGGTGAAAACGGTAAAGGATTTGCTGTTGTTGCTAATGAAGTCAAAAAACTTGCAAATAAATCGGCAGAATCAACTGATAAAATTTCAGCTATGATAAAAGAAATTCAAAATATAACACATCTTGCTGTTTTATCTATGGATAAAGGTATTAATGAAGTCGAAGAAGGCGTTGTTGTTATTAATGATGCCGAAAATGCTATTGAAAATATTATAAATCATGTTAAACAGGCAAACTCCAAAATTCAGGATATTCATAAAGAGATTGACGGAGTTGCAAAGAGTTCGGATGCAATTGTTTATATGATTGATAATGCAGCAAATGTTACCAAAGAGACAGCTATAAGTGCTGAAGAAATAACAAATATTATTGAAAAACAAACTGTAACTCTTGAAGAACTTGATGCAAGTTCACAAACTATAGCTAAAATAGCTGGAAATTTACAAAGACACGTTTCAATATTTAAGGTATAAATATAATTAAAGTTAGTTAAATAATAAAAAAAGATTGAGAGAATAAAATGGACAAAGATAAATTTAAAGAACAATTAAAGTTATTATCAGATGAAGAAAAAAAAGAACTTTTTCAGGATATCTATAACTCAATTGATGCAGTTCGTAATTCTATTAATACCTCAATGGAACCCGTTTATAAAGCGATGGAGCCTCTTACTACAGCAATATCAAATTTTAATCAATCTATAATAGAGCCATTTATTAAATCAGAACCTTTTCAAAATACAGTAAACTCTATATTAAACTGGTTTAAAAACATAGATTGGCAGAAAGTCAGTGAAACTTTTGAAGCTAATTCAAAATTCTGTGATGAAATTACACAACAATTAGAAGCTGCCAATATTGACATTTGTATATTAAATAAATTCGATCTTTCCCAGATTGCAGAACTATATATAGTATCAAATCAGTATGGATTAACTTTTACTGACTTGATTCAAGACAATCTTCAGCTCTTTGACAAATTTGAATATGAAAAAGCCCAAATATATCTAAATATAATTAAAATAAGAAAAA
>JAQVCB010000092.1 GCA_028689995.1 Candidatus Gastranaerophilales bacterium | reverse complement strand
AACTAAATTATCCCCTATAGCTTTTTCTTTAGGTTTTAAAATTAAGGATATTATTATTAATACAAAAATGTGGGATGAAATTCATAAACAAAATAATAATAAAGAAGAGGAAATAACACATTTTTTTGTAAAAAATCCAAAAATTGAAGATTTAAAAGATATAAAAGTACCTGAAAGTATTATAGATTCAATAAAAGAATCTATAAAAACACAAAATTTCAGCACACCTGAATTAAAAGACAGGATTTTAAATACTGTAATTATAGATATAAAAACCCAGATATGGCGTAAAAATAACGGTTTTCCATCTTGCTCAAAATGCGGAATAACAATAAATTACTACAGTCATGGTAAAGAAGACGTATGTCCAATCTGTAAATTTTCATAAAAAAACAGGGTTTATACCCTGTTTTTTTATAATTTTAAAATTATCCCATAATTTTAAAATTATCCCATAATTTTAAAAGAATTTTTTTTATTTTCTTCTATTACTTTTGTTGCCTTATTAAAGATTTCATTATTTGTGACTACCCCGTTTTTATCAGAATCATAAATATCAAGTAGTTTTTTATTCGTCTTCTGAATCAGGTTCGTTTTCGTGATAAATACCGCCGCCACAGATTATTTCTATTACTTTTAAAAGAAACTCCTTGGATGCATCTATCTGGTTAAGTTTAAATTCTTTATTACCAAGATGTTTTATCTTTAATATAGCAGGAGATGTTGTGTCAGCAGGCACGTACAGAGATGCTATTTCACACCTTAAAATATCAGGGTATTCCTGATCCTGAATATCAAGAGAAGCGTCCTGAAAATCACCGTTAAGGGCAAGGATTCTTCCTGTAAAAAGAGGTGATTCATCTTCTCTATAGAGAGCCTGAGGTTTAGTATTTCCTCTTGTAGTGAAACTTATACTATGCCAGAGAATATTAATAATTCCAACAGACCTGTCTGCGTCTATTTCGCAGAATATTTTAGAAGGTTCAACACCTCTGGCAGAAAAAGAATGTCTTAAATAATCTGTAACTTCTTTCATATCATTTAAAATTCTGTAAAACATTTGGGCTGTATTATAAGTAGCCTGCTGATGTTCTTTATGTTGTTTATACATATGGCTGGCTATTAAATTAACCCTTTCCTGTGTAGCGGAAATTTTTCTTCTAACTATTTCACTACTTATTTCTTTATCTACAAAATAAGTTTTATTATTTTTGACCAACTTTTTTCTCCAGTTTTTATAAAAGTAAACAATTGTTCTGGTTAATTAATGTTTTCTTAAATTTTAACCAAACAAGGTTTAACAAGAATATCATTTAACGAAAACTTTTTTAAAATAATACAGTTAAATATATCTTTTATTTTAACTGCTATACAGGAAAAAAGAAGTGTTTATTAATCTTTATAAAAAAATAAATAAATCAACTTAAAGAATTATTTTTTAAAGTGGTCTAAACCCCTTGATCTATAAGGATATAAAATTACCATATACATCAGACGGTGGATGATAAGCTCATCTATATATAGTAATTTAACAATAGTCTTAATAGGCTAAACATATATTTTTAATGGGTGAGAAAAAAGGTTAGTTTAAGGGTATGGAAATCAGTGGGTTGGAGTTGACCTTAATGCGTATAGGTCAGATAGAGTCTAACTTTAATATATTATTAAATCAAAATCAGAAAGTTTCTGATTTTGATGGTGTTTTAAAAAAAGTACTTAATTCAAACTCCACTGAATTACCAAATGAATTATATATTAAGCCTTTTGGAGAAACTTTTAATTCCCCAAAAACAGAGGTAGACAGTATTATAAAAAAATGCGCAAAGGAAAATAATATAGATGAAAACCTTGTTAAAGCCGTTATAAAGGCTGAATCAGGTTTTAATACTAAGGCAAAATCACCTGTCGGTGCATTAGGATTAATGCAGCTTATGCCTTCAACAGCAAAAGGTTTAGGTGTAGATGATCCTTTTGATCCGGAACAGAATATAACCGGAGGTACAAAATATCTAAAAGGTCTAATTAACAGGTTTGATGGAAGACTTGATTATGCACTTGCTGCTTATAATGCCGGTTCAGGTGCAGTTCAAAAATACGGAGGAATACCTCCTTATCCGGAAACCCAGAACTATGTAAAAAAAGTTCTTGATTATCAAAAACAGTTCTCAGGAATTTAAACTTAAGAAAATTGGGGAGATTAAAATAAAATGGCAAGAGGTATAGAAACAGCAGCTTCAGCAATGGTAGGAATAATGGCCTTAAATGATACTTTGGCTAATAATCTTGCTAATGTAAATACTCCCGGTTTTAAACAGTCCAATGTTACTTTTAAAAGTGTGCAAGATGTAATTTTAAACAAATCAGTTGTTTCAAAAGGTAATGAAAATAATAATAATACAACACCATTAGGTGTTATAAGTCTTGGAAGTACTGTTGATTCAACTTCTGTTGATTTTAGACAAGGTGGTATAAAAGTTACAAGTAATCCTCTTGACTTAGCTATTGACGGTAAAGGTTTTTTTGAAATAAAAACTCCTAATGGTACAGCTTACACAAGAGATGGAAGTTTTAAAAGATTAAGTGACGGCAGAATAGCAACAATAGATGGAAATATTCTACAATGTGTCACTTTACCTGATAAAAAAACAGAAGATTTAGTATTAAAAGATACAGAAATAGAAAAGTTAAAAATCAATACTGATGGCAATATAGATATTGATGGTCAAATTAACAGTAAAATTAAAATCGTTCAGTTTAAAGATGTTTATAAATTAACACCGGTTGGAAATTCAATTTTTATGTTTAATGATCCGACCAATAACCCGCAAAATAAACCAGTGTTAGGTAAAGGTTTTGAATTAACACAGAGAACATTAGAGGCTTCAAATGCAAATGTTGTAGAAACAATGGTTAATTCAATAACAGGAATGAGGACTTATGAATCCCTTGCAAGGGTAATAGATGCAAATAAAAATACTTTAGGTAAAGCAGTAAATGAAGTAGGACGCTTAAAATAAAAATATTTAAATAAAAACCGGGAGGAAAATATGTTAAGAGCTTTAACAACAGCAGCAACAGGAATGATAGCCCAACAATTAAATATTGATGTTATATCTAACAATCTGGCAAACGTTAATACAGCAGGATTTAAAAAAGTTAGAGTTGAATTTCAGGATCTGCTGTCTCAAACCTTAAGAACACCTGGAGCTCAGGTTTCACAGGGAACATATCAGCCTGTAGGTATTCAGGTTGGTCTTGGTACAAGAACATCAGGAACTCAGAAAGATTTTTCTGAAGGTACATTTAAATCAACAGGCGGTAAACTTGATGTTGCAATAGAAGGTGAAGGTTTTTTCCAGATTCAGCTTGACGATGGCAGTATTGCATATACAAGAGACGGAAGTTTTAAGGTAGATGCTAACGGACAGTTTACAACAACAGATGGTTATCCTGTTATACCTCAGGTTACATTAGATCAGAACGTTTCTGAGGTTGTAATAACTTCTGATGGAAGTGTTTCAGTAAAAAAAGGCAGTGATGTAAATATGACTACGGTTGGAACATTCCAGCTCGTAAAATTTCCTAATCCGTCTGGTTTACTTTCAATGGGAAAAAATCTATATACAGAAACAACAGGATCAGGAAGTCCAATTCAAGGGCAAGCTGGTCAAAATGGCTTTGGAACAACCCAACAAGGTTTTTTAGAAGGTTCAAATGTTATGGTTGTTGAAGAATTAATTAACCTTATTCAGGCTCAACGTGCATTTGAAGCAAATTCAAGGTTAATCACCGCATCAGATGAACTTCTTAAAACAGCAAACAGATTAAGCTAGGGGAATTAAATTAGAATGAGCTATCAAAGTATAACTAATATGAATCAATATTCAAGAAAAACCTGTATTCACCTGCTCATCGCAGCTGATTCAGTTTTTCTTAAATATTGTAATTATATGTCATACTTTGCGTCGCTCCCGCTTCGCCCACTAACGTTATTGAAAAATCTTATCTTAACACTATTTTTAATATTATTTTTATTATCGGGAAAAGCTTACGCTTATACCCTGAATAGTCAATTTTTAACCAATCAGATTAAAAATAGTGTAGCTGATCAGATTAGTTCAATAATGCCCGGTAAAATTGTTGTTAATGTTAAGTCAATACCTTACAGAAATATTGATATCCCCCCAGGTAAGTTAAAAATTAATGTATCTGTTAATCTCAGATATTTTACTCCTAACACTATAGCCAGAGTATCAGTTCTTGTAAATGATAAGGAAATTACAGCATTTGGAGTTCCGGTCAGATTACAGGTATGGGATAAAGTATGGGTGGCAACAGATACAATTTATAGAGGGGAAACACTTTCAGCTACGAATATTAAAGTTGAAAATAAAGAAATAAGTCTTAATGCTGAAAAAGCTATAAAAGAAAATATTTTATTAGAAGGAAATTTAGTAAGGAAAAATTTTGTTCCCGGTGAAGTAATTGATATGAGGTTTATTGAAAGTGTACCGACAATTATGAAAAGCAGTCAGGTTTCATTAATTTTTAAGACCCGCTTAATAACGGTGAATTTATCTGGTGAAGCTCTGGCTAACGGAAAAATGGGTGATTATATAAAGGTCAGAAATAAAAATTATAAAAAGGACTACATTGGTAAGGTTATTGGTGTAAATACAGTTTTGATCAACTTATAGGACTGAGAGATATGAAAATAAACAAGATAATAATAGCTTTTATAGTTTTAGCAGTAATAAACACTCCTGTTTGTGCTGAATCTTTATTTAGAGCTGGAATTTCTCAGGAAAACTTTCCAATAGTACCTAGATCCTTATTTAGTAGTGTTAAAGCAAAGGGAATGGGAGATATAGTAACTGTAGTAATATCTGAATCACTGACATCATCTGATGTATTATCACTTGATATATCAAAAAAATCAACAACCACAGATAATTTCAGCAGTTTATTAAACAAGCTTCTACCTGGAAAACCTGTACCCAGTGGTATAAACAATTTTGGTGGATCTCATACAAATGCTAGTCAGTCAACAGTAGGAAGAACAAAGAAATTTACAGATATAATTTCAACACAGGTTGTTCAGGTTTTACCTAACGGAAATCTTGTAATTCAGGGTAAAAAGACAGAAATAAGTCATGGTGAAAAAGTAGACTTAATAATTAGCGGAATTATTGATCCAAGATTATTAAGTACAACAGGAACTATAAATTCAAGTCAGATTGCAAATCTTCAGCTTGCGGTAGTTGGAAAAGGTACAATTTCAAGGTCAGATTCAGAGGGTACAGTTAACAAGGTTATAAGATATTTATTTTAAATAAAGGTGAGAATATAATGGGGAAAAAAGGTTTAATATCAATTTTATTAATATCACTGATATCCTTTAACAGCTTTTTACTTGAAGCAAGGGCTGAAAAAGTAAGAATTAAGGATATAGTGCATATAGAAGGAGTTAGGGATAACCAGATTGTTGGTTATGGTATTGTTGTCGGACTTCAGGGTACCGGAGATAACAGTATGTCGACCCAAACAACAAACCAGGCAATGCTTGCCAACTTTGGCACTATTATTTCCAACAAAAATGATATTAAACTTGGTAACGCTGCTGCTGTTATTGTTACAGCTACAGTTCCTCCATTTGCTAAAAATGGGGATAAACTTGATGTTACAGTTTCATCTCTTGCTGATGCAAAAAGTATAGAAGGTGGTGTGCTTGTTCAGACACAACTTTTAGCTCCGAGTGGTGAAGTTATTGCAGTTGCTCAAGGTCCTGTTAGTACAGGCGGGACAAATGTAGAGTCAGCTGGCAGTAAGGTAAAAACAGGCGTTACAACATCAGGAAGAGTTCCCGGTGGTGCTATTATTGAAAGAGATATAAATACAGAAATTGGAAATACAGCTGAACTTAGAATTATATTAAATAATCCTGATTTTTCAATGGCGGCAAAGGTGGCACAGGTTATTAATGAAAATCTTGCCTCTTCAAAAGCAGTTGATGGAAGTACAATTTCAGTTTTAATACCGTCAAAATTTTACGATGACAAAATAAGCTTTATATCAATACTTGAAAATCTCACTGTTCAAACAGGTTCTGGAGTTGCAAAGGTTGTAATAAACGAGCGAACAGGAACCATTGTAATAGGAAGTGATGTAAAACTTCTTTCTGCCGCTGTTGCACATGGAAATCTGACTGTAACGGTATCAACAAGAAATGAAGTTTCACAGCCGAATGAATTTAGTCTGGGCGGGGTTACTCAGCCTGTTCAAAACAGTACAATTACGGTTAATAAGCAACCTGGAAGAGTTATTGAAATTCCGGGAAATGCGAATCTTAACGAGCTCGTTAGGGCTTTGAATACAATAGGTGTTACACCTTATGACCTAATTTCAATTCTTCAAGCTTTAAAGGCTGCAGGAAGCCTTCAGGCTATCCTTGAAATAATTTAGGAGGAGATAGATATGAGTACTAATCCTGTAGATATGAAAAATGCAATGTATACACTTCAAGGTAAAAAACTTGATGAGTATAGCAACTTAAAGGGAATAAAAACTGATGAAGATTTAAAAAAGGCAGCGGGTGATTTTGAAGCTGTTTTTATAAGGCAGTTTCTTGATGTTATGGATTCAACGGTTCAAAAATCTGAATTTATGCATGGTGGATCAGCAGAAGATACTTTTAAAGGGATGCTTAACGAGCAAATGTCTATAAATATTGCTTCAAATCCAAACACATCGTTTGGTTTTGCCGAACAGGTATATAGACAAATGAAAGATAGAATATAAATTTAGTGGGTGAGGAGTTTGGGAATTTATGGTAAGTGGAGTTCAAAGTAGTCTTATATTACAGGCGATGAGGGCAGAACAGGCTTTTAAAAATACTGTTAAATATTCAGCAAATGTAAATTCTGATTTTAAAAATAACAGTATTGATGATACACAGGTGAATCAAAAGATTTCAGCCGACTCTTTACAGGAATCTATTAAATCTCAGAGTATAGAAAATGAGAATAATGATGTTGAATTTAATAGTTCCCTGTTAGATTACAAAAAAGATATGGTAAATGATTTTAAACAATTTATAGGTAAAATTGGTAATTTTGATGTGAATAATGAAGATATTGATTATGCTCTTCGTTATGGCAAGAGTATTTTAGTAGATCAAAGAGCTTAAAATTCAGGAGATTGATTCGATATGCAGGTAAATATTTTAGAGCTTGAAAATGTTTTAATTCAGGAATTAGATATTTTTTCAAAGCTTGAAAAAAATATAATTGATAAGAAAAAACACCTTGTAAAAAGTGATATTGAAAGTGTAAGAATTGTTGATATAGAGATTGAAAAGCTCAGTGATTTAATAAAAGATCTTGAATTTAAAAAAGCCAAAATACTTAGTAAAACTGGCAAAAATTTAAATTTATCAAAGGTTATTGAAGAGCTGGAAGATAAAAATAAGGCAAAAACACTTTCTTTATTAAAAGAAAAGATAAAAACAATTGTTTCCAATATTTACAGGCAGAATAATATAAATTCACAATTAATAGAACATTCCTTAAAACTTATAGAACATACTGTAAAAATTATTACAAATGTATTTATGCCGGAAAGTTCGGCTTATAACAGCTTGGGACGTGTTAAAAAGAATCAGGTACAAACAGGGGTGAGTTCCATTAGTCAGGAAGCTTAATAAATTAGGAGAGATATAAATGACATCAGGTTTATTTGGATTTTATACAGCGCAGAGGTCTTTAATGTTGAATCAGGCAGCGATTAACATTATAAATACTAATGTTGCTAATATAAATACACCTGGGTACAGTAAACAGAGGTTAGAAGTATCTCAGTTAAGCGTGGCATCAACAGATGCCAGTATGCCTTTAGTTGCAGCTCAATCAGGGATTGGTGCTGTTATTGATTCTATATCAAGAAACAGGGATTCTTATATTGACAATTCATACAGATCGGCTTATTCAAATTATTCATACTCATCGGAACTTTCTGATAATGTAGGGATTATTGAAGATATAACAAACGGACTTTCTGATAGTGGATTAACAGAAGCTTTTAAAGAATTTTATAACGCAGCTCAACAGTTAAATCAAAATCCCACAGATACTGTTATAAGGACTAATTTTGTTCAGAGAACAATAGATGTTGTAACCGAATTTAATCAAATTTCCAGTCAGCTTACAGGGTTAAAAACAAATTTAATAGGTGATATAAGTGATACCAGTACATTAGATATAAGTAAAATAGCCCTTGATTGTAATGATCTGAATAATAAACTTGCAACTATTGCTGATTTAAATAAAACAATAAGTTTGTCAACAACACAGGGAAATACACCTAATTCCCTTTTGGATAATAGAGATAATTTACTGGATCAGATATCACAGTATATTCCGTTAACTGTATCATCAGGACCAAATAACACAGTAAATCTTTCTCTTGGTGGAACTGATCTTATAACAGGCTCTGCTCAGGTTGGATATTTTAATTATGAATTAAAAGATTCTTCTGCTGCAGGAGACTGGACAACCAATCCTCCTGTTGTAAAAATACAGGATCAAAATGGCAGAGATGTGTCAAACGATGTTAGGTCAAAGATTACATCAGGTAAAATGGGTGCAATTATTGATGTTACGGGATCAGATATTAATAAACCAACAATAAACAATATGTTGGATAAATTAAATCTTCTTGCTAATGAATTTGCCGGGCAAATAAACAGTATTCAGACATACAATGAACCTGATATGGAAGATGACGGTATTACACCTACAGGTACAACAACTCAGGCAATGTGTATTGATAAAACAGCTGCTATACCAACATTAAAAGCTGTAACTCAGAATATATTTTTAAATCAGAATACGGGAGATGCTACAAATATTACGGCAGCAAATATAATAGTTAATAGTGCAATCATATCTAATCCTACAGAAATTGCTACCGCCAGAATAAATTATGATACAGCAACAGGTGCAACAACTACGGATCTCAATGGAACAGGAGATGGCAGTAATGCACTTCTTATGGCACAACTTGAAAATAAATCAATTCCTAACCTTAACTATGCAACAACAGAAAAATATCTTAATACAGTTACAAGTAACTTTGGAGTACAGGTTAAAAATGTAGAGGATAAACTTGATTCAAACGATACAATTTTACAACAGGTATCCTTAAAAAGAGAATCCGCTTCAGGTGTTAATCTTGATGAAGAATATACCGATCTTATTAAATTTCAGAGATCTTATGAAGCATCAGCCAGAATATTTAACGTGGTAAATGACATAATGCAAAAAATAATGACTCTTGGAGTTTAATAATAAAAATCAGGGAGAATAATGAAAAATGACATATATGAGAATTACTACAAAGTTATTAA
Source organism: Candidatus Gastranaerophilales bacterium (assembly GCA_028689995.1). Classification (GTDB taxonomy): domain Bacteria; phylum Cyanobacteriota; class Vampirovibrionia; order Gastranaerophilales; family UBA9579; genus JAQVCB01. The sequence continues at coordinate 457 of JAQVCB010000092.1, read as the reverse complement.
ATGATAATATTATTAATAATCTATTAGTAAACAGATCAAAATTAAATGATCTTCAAGAGCAGCTTTCTACGGGAAAAAGAGTGAGCAAACCTTCTGATGATCCAAATGCAGCAATAAATATACTATCTGCAAAATTGTCAACAGATCAGGCGGAACGTTATATTACTAATATTGAGAATGCTTCATCCGAACTTGATATTACAGATCAGTCTATTTTAAGTACTGTTGATGTTGTTCAAAGAGCAAAAGAACTGGCAGTAAAAGCCAGTAATGCTACAAACGGGTCCACAGAACTCAGTGCAATAAAATCTGAAATAGATCAGCTTATTGAACAGGTAAAAGACGCAGCAAATACTAAATTTGGCTCCAAATATATATTTGGAGGTTGTGTAACTGAAATACCTCCTTATAGTGAAGCTACAAATGGAGATATTACTTATAACGGAACTCTTTCAAC
>JAQVCB010000091.1 GCA_028689995.1 Candidatus Gastranaerophilales bacterium | reverse complement strand
TATACAATATAATAAACTGTCAATGAAAAAATTGTACTTCTAAGAAAGCATACTGTTTGCCGGGCAAGAATATGGAACATTTAACCATTCTGAAATAGTTGCAGCCACATCAGCAAATGTTTCTCTTCCACCAAGATTTTTAGCTTTAATTTCTGGATTATATATCAGCACAGGTACCTGCTCCCTTGTATGATCTGTTCCTGGTACGGTTGGATCACATCCGTGATCTGCTGTAATTATTAATAAATCATCAGATGTAAGTGAATTTATTATTTCAGGAAGGTAAGAATCAATTTCTTCAATAGCTTTTCCGTATCCGGCAGGATCGTTTCTATGGCCATAAAGCATATCTGTATCAACTAAATTAACAAATATAATCTTTATGCCAGTTTCAGAGTTAACTTTTGATGATATTTTTATTGAATCAAGATCAAGATCTTCCTTAAGAGCTTTAATTGTTAATTTAAGACCTTCAAGGTTACTGCCGGTGTGAACGGCGTGGGTAATTCCTGATTTTACATATATATCTTCGATTTTACCTATGCCAATAATCATGCCCCCTTTATCTTCAATTGAATTTAAGATTGTATAATCAGTAGGAGGTACTGAATAATCTCTTCTTGCTGCGGATATTCTCTTATAACAGCCATTGTTTCCTTCAAATGGTCTTGCAATTACTCTGCTGACATTATAATCGCTATCATCAAGTATTTTTCTTGCTATTTCGCACCACTTATACAGAATATCAAGAGGAATTGTGTCAACATGACAGGCAATTTGAAAAACACTGTCTGCACTCGTATATATAATAGGAAAACCTGTTTTTATGTGTTCATCTCCAAGTTCATCAATTATTGCAGTTCCCGAAGCCGGATAATTACCCAGAATTGCTTTACATTCGGTTTCTTTTATAAATCTTTCAATAAGTTCATGAGGAAAACCTTCAGGATATGTCCTAAAGGGGTTTTTTAGTACCAGTCCTGCCAATTCCCAATGACCAGTTGTTGTATCTTTACCGGCAGAGCGTTCTTTCATTATTCCATAACTAGCAAGAGGCGGACTTACAGCATTAACACCTTCGATTTTTGTTATATTTCCAAGCCCAAGTTTTTTAAAATTAGGTAAATTCAGTCCATCATTAAATTTTGCAACATTTACAAGTGTATTACAGGATAAAGGATCTCCATATTCAAAAGCATCGGACAAAGCACCAATACCCATTGAATCTATTACTATTAAACAAACTCTTTTCATTCTTTTACTTGCAAATTTAGTGATCAACTTTGTTAAATGTAATTTTATCTTTAACTTCAATTTTTATATTATTAATTATATCATCTGCATTATGCTGGTGTTCAAGACCTTCCTGCAATTCATCCAAGTTAATATAGCCACATTCTACAAATATTTCACCTATCAGTTTTCCAGTATTTTTCTGTATTTCCAAGGCTTCATTAAGTTGGGGCAATGATAGCATATTTCTTTGTAAAAGATGTTCTCCAAGCCTAAAATGCCTGAAAACTTCCTGTTCTTTTTCATCTATAAATTTTTCATTGTCACTCAAGTTAAATACCTCAAATAATTTCAATTATTTATATAATATAGTTTTTTAACAGTTATTACAAGAGTTTTAAAAAGACAATATTTAAAAAAAATCATCAAATAAACTTTTCATATTAATTTTATCACGTAAACAGAATCGAATTTGATAAATCTATATATACTCGATTACCATTCAGAAACAAGTTCTTTTAAACTATTTTTATCTTTAAATATAATTGTATCATATTTATATAAAAGTGAATTTATATATAGTGAAGATTTTAGATAACCGAGTCCTATAAAAAATATAATATCAATAACTATAAATGCTGTCAGAATTATTAAATTTTCTTCGTTTAATATATCAGGGAATAGTATCACTCCTGTAAACTGTACTATGAGTGCTAATATAAAGATTGTATAAAAAAAATATATTTTAATATTTGATTTCTGGGCTAGTGACAGCTTTCTCGACCGTTTTCTAATTACATTGTTATTTAACTCCGGCTCACTTACTACACATTCCATTCCAAACAATGTTATAAATATGTTCCAAATGGTAAGTCCCAGAACGAAAATAAATCCAACAGCAAGACTAATTGAAATAAATGAAGTTAAAAAAGTCACAAGTGCAATGCTAAATCCTGCAAGCGATAAAATTTCATTAAATAATATTATATTCAGAAAAAATAAGCTCCCTATAACAGTTCCTATTGTTAATAAAGGAGATAAAACATATATTAGTCTATAAAAATTCCAGCTTATAGTCTTAAAAAATACTTCTTCGAGATCAGGTTTTTTATATGAATACTTTAATGCAGCTATTTCATAAGCTTTATAGGTAGCAACAGCTGATATTACGGAATATAAGATAAATAATAAATAAAAAGCTATAGTTATGCTGCCCACTTTTAAAATCATCTCAAACGTATTAATTTCTGCATTTAAATTTTCTTCGTATATTGAAATTCTGATATATTCTGCAATTAAAAAAAATACTTTTGACATTGTATTTAATGTGTACAATGTCAAAAGTACAAATATTACTAAAAGTATAAATAAAGCTGTATATGAAAATAAAAACTTAATTAAATTTTTTGCATTCATTCTTTCTTGAGCTTTTGGATTTCAATGTAACTTTCATTTAACATCCTATCAATATTAGATTGTAATTCTAATACCTCTATAAGCTCATCTTTTTCGATAATATGCATATTAACCAAAATCTCACCTATCGGAAGATTTTCCTTTTTTTGTTCTTCCAGTGCTATACCTAACTGATTAATTGTAATTTTTTTGTGCTGAAGCAAAATTTCACCTAATCTTGGATGATTAGTTAAAGTTTTCCATATTTCAAGATTTATATTGTTTTCTGTCATCGATGCTCCCGTAAATTATTCTTATAATTTTATAATGTATGCCATAAAAGCATACATTATAAATCTGAATAAAAACTATATTTTTTAACTATTCTTGAGATTCAAGGACTTTAGGATCTTCTTTTTGTTCCTTTTGATTTTTTTTGCTTTCTTTAACTTCCGGTTTTTTCCCCTTTAATCTTTCGAATGCTATTTTTTTATCTTCAAGTGTTAACTTTATAGTATCTCCATCAGCATACATTCCGGTAAGGATTTCTTCTGCGATTGGATCTTCAATTTTCTTTTGAATAACCCTGCGAAGAGGTCTTGCACCGTATGTCTGACTGTAACCTTCCTGAGCAAGATAATCTTTAACATCATCCGGTACTTCAAGATAAATTTCCTGATTATTTAATCTTTTGATAAGGTCAGTAAGCATGATATCAACGATTAGTCTGATTTCAGGTTTGGTCAGATGGGCAAATACGATTATATCATCAAGTCTGTTTAGGAATTCAGGACGGAATGCTTTTTTCATTTCTTCCATAACAGTATCTTTAACTCTGTCGTATCTGTCTTTTTCTTCATCTTCTGCAACTGCAAAACCAAGTTTTGAAGTATTTTCAAGGGATCTAGCTCCGATATTGCTTGTCATAATTATAACAGTATTTTTAAAGTTAACTGATCTTCCTCTTGAATCTGTTAATCTGCCGTCATCAAGAATTTGAAGCAATATGTTAAATACATCGGGGTGAGCTTTTTCAATTTCGTCAAACAAAATGACTGAATATGGTTTTTTCCTGATTGTTTCAGTCAGATGACCGCCTTCATTATAGCCGACATATCCTGGAGGAGATCCGATTAACTTGCTGGTTGTATGTCTTTCCATAAATTCAGACATATCAATTCTGACCATATTTTCTTCTGATCCAAACATTGCTTCAGCAAGTGCTTTTGCAAGTTCTGTTTTACCAACGCCGGTAGGACCACTAAAAATAAAACTTCCGATTGGTTTATTTGGACTCTTAAGACCAACTCGCGCTCTTCTTATAGATTTAGCTATAGCAATAACAGCAGAGCTTTGGCCGATAACTCTTTCGTGAAGAATTTCTTCCAGTTTTAGTAATCTGTCAGTTTCGCCTTCAGTAAGTTTTGTAACAGGTACTCCTGTCCAGCTGCTTACGATATAAGCAATTTCTTCAGCTGTAACTACCGCTTTATTTGCTTCCTGTTCAGCTTTCCATTTTTGAGAAATTTCTCTGATCTTTTCTTTTAGATCAGCTTCTATATCTCTCATCTGGCTGGCTTTTTCAAATTCCTGGTTTCTTATAGCCTGTTCTTTGTCTCTTATGACCTGTTTAAGTTCTTTTTCAATTTCTTTTCCTTCCGGAGGCAGTGAGCTCGCTTGAAGTCTGGCTCTCGAACTGGCTTCATCTATTAAATCTATGGCTTTATCCGGTAAAAATCTATCTGTTATATACCTGTCTGAGAGTGTAACAGCAGCATCAATTGCTTCATCTGAGATTAAAAGTTTATGATGTTCTTCATATTTAGATCTTAAACCTCGTATAATTTCTTTTGTTTCTTCAATTGAAGGCTGATCAACGTATACAGGCTGGAATCTTCTTTCAAGTGCAGCATCTCTTTCAACATGCTTACGGTATTCATCAAGAGTCGTAGCTCCTATAACCTGCATTTCGCCGCGTGAAAGAGCAGGCTTAAGGATATTTGCTGCATCTATTGCACCTTCAGCAGCTCCTGCGCCTATTAAGGTGTGTAATTCATCGATAATTAAAATTATATTGCCTGAACTTCTGATTTCATCCATTATTTTTTTGAGACGTTCTTCGAATTCACCTCTGTATTTAGTTCCTGCAACTAAAAGACCCATATCAAGCTGTACCAGTTTTTTATCTTCAAGAATTTCCGGTATATCGCCTGCGACAATTTTATTTGCAAGACCTTCTGCAATTGCAGTTTTACCAACGCCAGGTTCTCCGATTAAAACGGGATTATTTTTTGTACGCCTTCCTAAAATCTGAATTACTCTTTCAACTTCTTTTTCTCTGCCTACAACAGGATCAAGACGCTGTTCCTGAGCAGCCTGAGTTAAATTAGTTCCGAATTCATCGAGAGTTGGAGTTTTGCTTCTACCGCTCTGACTTGTTGATGTGCCGCCAGTGCTTGTTCTTGTTTCTCCAAGCATTCTGATAACATTGCTTCTGACTTTATTAAGGTCAACGCCGAGATTTTCAAGAACTCTTGCAGCAACACCTTCGCCTTCTCTGATTAAACCGAGAAGCAGATGTTCGGTTCCTATATAATTATGACCTAATTGTCTGGCTTCATCCCAGGATAATTCCAGTACACGCTTTGCTCTTGGAGTAAAAGGTATTTCAACAGCAACAAAACCGGATCCTCTTCCGATGATCTTTTCAACTTCAATACGCGCGTCTTTAAGGTTTACTCCCATTGCTTTAAGAGTTTTTGCTGCGATGCCTGTGCCTTCACCAATTAAACCCAAAAGTACCTGTTCTGTGCCAACAAAGTTATGACCCAATCTGCGTGCTTCTTCCTGGGCAAGCATTATCACTTTGATAGCTTTTTCTGTAAACCGTTCAAACATTTATAATTTGTCTCCTATTAGTTATGCCGTGGATTATAGGAATATATCAATAAAACATAATAAAATAATCACTATAACCTCTAATTTTTTATCCGGAATTTTCATTCTATTTGTCAGGATAATAAGTCCAGCTGTTGCTTAAAAGTTTTCCGTAACTCAAAACTATCTTCTTGTAAAATAATTTAAAAATAAGAATTGAGAAAATTACTGCTTATCCTAAATACATTTTACTATATAAATTTAATATCTTTCAATCACCTGAATAAATTAACATTTTTTTAATATTTCACATTATATTTTATTCTGGTTACAAATCAGAGATAGGATGATGTTTTCTGGTTTACTTCAAATATTATTTAAATTGTTAAATTAAATAACCAATAAAGTTTATTAATTAATTTTTTATAAAATATTTATTCTATTTCTTCTATAAAAATCTGATTTTTCTTGATAATTGCCGCTCTATTAATTAATTTTTTCTCTATTTCAAGCTGTTGAACAATTAGTTTAGACTGTTCATTCAGGACTGTTTCGTTATTTTCCGGCTGTGATTCAGCTAATCGTTTTAATTCAGCAAGTTTATCTGCAATCAAAGTCAGCAAATATCTGTTACTTTCGTATGTTCTTTGACTAAAAGCAGCAGATTCATTTAACTGTGCGTATTTGTTTTTTAATTCAGCCAATGTCTTGTCTCTTTCCAGCTTTAGTTTCTTAATTTCAAGTTTTATTTTACGTTTATCAGCAGCATTTTTAAAACCGTCAAATGAAACAAATGTAGTAGAAAGCCCCAGTGCAACATTTCTATTTTGAAAATCCTGAAATGAATTTAATATACTATTTTCATCCTTACCGGTAAGAGTATAGTTAACATACATACCGATCTGAGGTAGTTTCTCTCTTCTTAAAAGTTCAAGTTCCTTGTCTTTCTTATCAATTTTATACTGATAATTTTTATAATCAGGAGTATATGTGAGGTTCAAAGAAACTTCTTCCGGTTTTAGTGATTCCTGTTTTTCAACTGTAATCTGATAAACATTTTTGTCACTATTCAAAGCAGGTCTTTTGTCTTTTACAGGTATTGTATTTCTTTCTTCAAAATCTGATACTACTACTTCATCAATATTATATGCCTCGTTAGTGAAATAGGATAATTCTCTTAATGCTGATATAAAATTCATTTTAAGATTTTCAACTTCATTATTGATATTAGCGACATTTATAGAACTGTCTATTGTTTCCAGTTTTGTACCTGTACCGTCATTAAACTGCCTTTCTTTTATCTGCAAAATATTTCTACTAATTTCTTCCAACTGCTCTTTTGCCATTAATTCTTTAAAAGCTAACAAAGTATTAGCATATAAATCAATTATTTTTAATTTTAAATCACGTCTTTGAATTGAATAAAGAGATTGTTTTATTTCTATATCATCTTTAGCAATCAGAAGCTTTCTTTTTCTTTGACCAAAGTCAAATATATTGTATGAAATAGAGGTGTTAAGCATATTTTGAATTTTTGAATTTGGAGTAATAACTGTATCTCCAATTGCTTCTGTTTGATTATTTTTAGACATATCCTGAGAATATTCAGTATATAAACCTGTTTTGACAATCGGAAAATATTCTGATTTGGTTTTTTTGATAAAAGATTTACTTATATCTATATTAATATTTGAAGCTTTTAGATCAAAGGAATTGTCAAGAGCTTTATTGAGAACGCTATCAAAAGAAATCGTTTCAGCTCTTACATTTAATATATTAAAAAGCATAACAATTATAATTATTAAAAATTTTTTAAACTTACCCATGATCATTTTGCCTTTAGTGTCAACGTTGAGTATAAATAATATCACTACAATTATATTAATCAATGATTATTTAACTTTAAATTTTTGAATATTCGACCAGCTCTGCTGTGTTTTTATTCCAGTCCGAATACCATCTTTGCAGAATAAGATCTGCAGGAGTTTTTGACTGGTTTACAAGATCAAATAGACTTTCTAGATATATTGATTCATCATAACCGTTTTCATCTTGTATATTCATTTGTTTTAAAGATTTATATGCAATATTAACGAGTTCTTTTGCCGCATCACTAACTTTCAATGCATCAATCTGTGTATCAAGTGCATATTTAGGTACAAGACTGCGTAATTCCATTAAATTTTCATAGTTTAATTCTTTAACAAGATCAAAAGCAGACTGCATGGCATCCTGATTATATAAAATTCCTTTCCACAGAGCAGCAGGAGCAAGAATCAAATCTTCCCTCTGGCTGTCACAGTTTCTTATCTCAATGTAGTTGTTAAGCCTTACATCAGGGAAAAACAAGTTGGTATGTAAAAACCAGTCATCCATAGATGCTCTATGCCCTTCATAACCATGGTTTAAATAATCCCTGAAAGTGCGGTCCTTCATATTAATATATTTATTGTCTTTTTGTATGAATATCATCGGGAGATCCAGTAAAACCTCAACATGATCTTCAAAAGTATATTCATAATCAGGATCAAACAATTTTTTGCTCACAAGTCCGCATCTGACTTCATCTGTATTAAGCCAGCTTAATGCCCTGAAAGATTTATATCCGGTATCTTTTTTTTCTCTGATTGGTGAATTTGCAAACATGGCTGTTACTATGGGTGAAAGTGCAAGAGAAGTCCTGAGCTTATTTATAGCATCTTCTTCTGATTCATAATCAAGAGCAACCTGAATTCCTGCTGTTTCTCTCATCATAATGAGCGCAAGTTCACCTTTGTCAGGAAGATAATCTGTCATATATGCATAACGTTTTTTGGGAATCAGTTCTATACTTTCATATGTTGAAGCAGGCTGGATGCCATATCCTAGCCAACAAAAATCAAGTTCTTCCGCAATATAGGAAGATTTTATATTATATAAAAAAATACTATTATTTAAGTCATGCAGAGATTTTATCGGGAAAGTGCTTATTTCACATTGACTTCCAGGTTCAAGAGAAATCATTCCAAAATCTTCTTTAATCCCCAAAACATTACCATTTTCACGCAAATAGTCTCTGTCATATCTTTTTAAAAACTTTTCAATCCCTTTTGAATATGGAACAGCTTTGCAGTCGAAGTAATTAACAGCAAGTTTTTCCAGCTCCATTCCCACTTTAAAATCTGTCTTTGACTTAAAGCCGCTGTGGAAATAATTTAGAAGCTGCGATTTATCTGATATTATTTCTTGTTTAAGTGCTTGTTCCATTGCATTATCCACTATATATTCAGGCTATCGTTTGATGTACTTGTTTTTAAGTTTATCATAAAATATACTCAACTAAGATCAGTTTTCGGTTTTTTAAATTAGCAATATTATTAACTGTCGAGGTATTCCCGAAAACATTATCCCAATTTCGATTTGTGACAGGTATAAAAAAGGAAATATTTAACAAATAAGAGGTGTTATTTTGAGCTATCTTGAAAGAGCCAGGAAGTTTCGGGCAAAGAAAAGACTCGGACAAAACTTTTTAATAGACGGTGGAATTATTCAGAAAATCGTTGAAAATGCTAATTTGACGAATGATGAAACAGTCATTGAAATTGGTGCCGGCCTTGGCTTTGTGACAGAAGAACTGGCTAAAAAGACTAAAAAAGTTATTGCAATTGAAATAGACTTTGATGCAATAAAAGAATTAACATCTCTCCCGTATTCCAACATTGAAATTGTCAGTCAAGACATTTTACAGACAGAACTTTCAAAGTTGGTGGATAAGCCTGTTAAAATTGTTGCCAATATACCATATTACATTACAAGTCCGATTTTGGTACACCTACTTGGAGAAATAGATCAGGCAGAATATAAAAACAGAAAATATATTAAAGAAATTATTTTGATGGTGCAGTGGGAAGTTGCTAAAAGATTAATAGCTGATGAAAAGAGTAAAGATAAAGAGTATGGATTGCTTTCTATACTTGCAAATTTCTGGTCAGAAACGGAATTGGTATGCAAAGTTCCGGCAAAAAGTTTTTTCCCTTCTCCCAAGGTTGATTCTGCTATTATCAAACTTACCGTAAGAGAAAAACCTGTTCTTGAGCTTGATAATCCAAAGCTATTCAGGAGGGTTATTAAGGCATGCTTTGGAATGAGAAGAAAAAATATTAAAAATGCTCTTGCAGGAGCGGGGTTTAATTCTGAAGTAATTTCAAAAGCACTTGAAAAAGCAAGCATTGATCCGGTTAGAAGAGGAGAAACTCTTTCTATGGAAGAATTTAAAACTCTAAGTGAGCTTATTCAAAAGGAAACCGAAAATGCAGACGAGATCCAGTGTCAAGGCAGCAGTGCCGGCTCCTCGCCGCCACAACTACCTTTCACTTTTCCAAGGTCGGGTTTGAAAAATTCGATTTTTCCAAAAAATCAGAATTTTTCTTCACCCTCTTCCATTAAAGTTAAAGCA
>JAQVCB010000090.1 GCA_028689995.1 Candidatus Gastranaerophilales bacterium | reverse complement strand
TCATCTTATTTGACTATAAATATAATGATATTCAATTAATTACGCAAATTTATTTGCAACTATTTTTATCGAAAATCAACCGTTTATTGTCCGGATTTTATTAGGACACTTTGCGGATAATCATTTTCAATTATTTTCTTTGCTAATCTTTTCATTATTCATATTCAAATCTATTATTGTTCAAACTTATCATTTAATTTAAAATCATTTACTTTTTTAATCAATTTATCCAAAGTATCACTATACTCTTGACTTTCTTTGATTACTTCTATAATATTCAAAGGGATAGACTCCAGGGATTTATTATTATTCTCGGAAATTTCAAGAATTGCAATTGATAAGATTTCATGTAAATCAACAATGGAGTATTTCCTTTCCGGTTGATTTTTCCCTAACCAATCCAATAATTTATTCGTTTCTTCTAACATAACATATTAAACTTAAATTTATTTATACAAGTAATTAATGACAATATATGTTTTTTGATATTTCAAAAAGGCAAATCACCGGATGAAAATTCAATATCATCTTTTCCATGAATCCAGAAATTTTCATCTTTGAAATTGATATAATTCCATTTTTTCAAAGATTGATTAAACGATTCTGATTTTTCAAACATCGATTTCATATTTCTTGCATTATGAACATTCCAACATCCGATTTTCTGATTGAAAACACGATTGAACGCAAACATTTCACGAAAATTTATTACTCTACTTACATTCCAATTGTCTAGTTTCTGATTGAATGTTGATTCCATAAACATTTTATGCATATCAGTAACATTACTTACATCCCAGTTATCAATTGATTCATTAAAATCTGCACCAAGAAAAAGACAGGACATAACATTAACTTCGCTGGTATCCCAATTAGAAATAGGACCATATCTTTTAAGTGCCAATGGTTTATTATTTAACCACATACTTACTGCCTTATAAATGGTAATGTCATTGAGTTTTTCAATATAAGGTTCATCATTAATCCCCAAATATGGATCTATAAATAATTTTCTTCTTCGTTCAAATGAAATATTACCCTTGTTTAAGTCTTCTTTAAATTGAACAAATTTATCCCAATTTCTGACATTATCTGCGCAAAAGTTTTTTTCAGCAAATGCCTCTTCCCATTCTTCTTCTATACAAGAAATAACAATATACTCTGAAAAAGATTCGTAACTTTCATATTCTTCTTCGTTATATGAAGATAAAGTATATTTTTCTTCATCCTTATTCCTGAAAAAAACATAGGAATTGTAACACATTGGTGTATCATCTTGCCATACGTCTTTCTCCAAAATCATAATGCCTGCTGACTCATGGTTTGGAAAAATGTAAGTGAGTTTATAATTCAACGTATTAAATCGCACATTTAAATACTGAATAAATTCTTTGTTAGAAAATTCAAGTGTTGTGTAAGTTATTATTAAAGTGGTATCAGAATATAACTTTACAACCACATCTCTCACATCTGTAGCAGTTCCCCAGTTTTCAGATTTCCAGTTTTCAGATTCCTCATAATTAATATTCTCAGGCACTGGATAAATAGCACTCATAGAAAATCTATCAGGAATACAAGGAATTATCAATCAATATAATTTATCCATTTCCTCAGGCTCACCCTGAATAGTTAATCTGTTATAACAATAATCCGGCATACAATTGATTTTTTATTATTTTCAAGTCCAAATATATTAAAGTTTTTCTCAACCACATGTTAAATTGGAATATTATTTTAATCTGTAAAGTCACATTATTTTATCTCAACTAAACAGCAATTTAATATTTTGTTAAGTAAGAACATTAATAAAACCTACAATTTACAACATCATATGTAAGTAATTGATCTACTACACATTCATCTTCTTTCATAATAATAAAATGAGCATCACCTAAAGTACTGCTACCATCATTATATTCAACAATTTTATAATATTCAGGTCGATAAATAAAACAAAATGTATCGACTATTTCCGGAGTAAACATCAAAGGGCTTCCATCTGCATTTATTTCATAAAGTAATACTATTGTTTTATCAAGTTCTAAAGCCAATCTTTTTAGATATTGCAGATATTTATTAAAATCATTTGAGATTTTGATATTTAGTTTTTCACTCACATCCTGTTGAATAATACTATCGATTATTATACAATCAACACTATATTTTTCTTCTTTAGTGCTTATTAAATTTCGTATATAATCCAAGTTATAGATTTGATTACTTTCATGAAACATTTCTTCCATTTCGTATCCGGCAATCAACTCGGTTACAAACTCATTCTGTTTAGAATATACACAATCCTGACCTAGAATTTTTTTAGTAAGATTTGCATTCAACATTTCAATCAGTTTATTAACTGTCAACCCTGAAGAAAGCCACAAATATCCATCATCACATTCAAAAATACCTTTTGCCATCATCGTAAGAGCAAATGAAGTTTTGCCCATACGTTTAGGTGCGACAATCATATTTAACTCTCCTTTAGCACAAAATAGCTCATTAAAAATTACATCTAAATTATACGATTCATTTGATTCTGAACTTAATGACATGGATTTGATTTTAGCTGGTTTATCTATTTGTTTATTGACTACTTTCAATTAAATCCTAATCTAATTTTATCTCTTTGGGCTTCAAACTTTTCAGCGTCACAAAATTCAAGTAAAAGATTCGAATCATGTACTATTCCAGTTGTTACTTCTGACATTATGATCTTTCGAAAAATATTGTCGATTTCACCTCCTGAGAAATGATAACGGGCAACAATTTTATCGAGAATTTCATCGTCAATCCAATGTATTTTACTGAGCCAAATCATCTTCCTAATATCATTATCCGGCATTTCGAATTTTACTTTAAACAAAAACCGACGTTCAAAGGCTGCATCCAGATTCTTTTGGAGGTTGGTCGTGGCAATTATTATTCCTTCATTTTTCTCAAATTCTTCAAGCAGAATATTCTGAATCGTATTTTCTGTTTGTGAAGTGGACGACTTTTGATATTCTGATCTTTTTGACAAGACACCATCTGCTTCGTTGAAAAGCAAAATAGGAGTAATTTTAGATTTCTCACATAACAGACGATAATTAGTAAAAATCTCTTTAATCTTTTTTTCACTTTCGCCGAACCACATCGATTTGGTATTCGACAAATCAACCACCATAATATCACGACCTGTTGCTTTGGCAAGTTGATAAGCCGATTCACTTTTGCCGGTACCCGGAGCTCCGTAAAAAATTGCAGCAACACCTGAATTCATTTTATTAATTTTCAAACGGTCCTGAAGTTTTTCAAAGTTTGACTGTTCGAGACTGGAAGTTATTAACCTGATTTGTTTTTCTGTTGCTTCTTTAAAAAACAACTCTTTTGATTCTATATCTGTACAGTTTTTCAGATTATGTATTGTATCTTTCTTATGCAGCAACTGTAAATCTTCCTGAAACATCATCAAACGACATTTTTCTGTTAATTCAAGTACAGCATCATTATGAAATCCTCCCTTTTCGATGGTTACCAATTTCAAATCAAACAATATATTTTTTTTCTCCAATAGTTCCCGTTGTTTTTTCATACGAATACTAACATTTTCATACATATCCCGCAAGGTAACTCCTATTGAACTGCACCCATAACTAATATAATCATCACCCATCTCATACAATAATACCCGTTCTTCAATATCAAGTTTCATGCGTTTAAAATCTGATATAAATTCTAAATGACTATTATCAATTTCCAATTCTTCGGTAAGTTGAAATAACTCGTGGGTACTAATTGTATCATTTTCACGCTCTTCAATTAAATCAGACACCAGCTTATTAAACTGAAACACGTCAGATTTTTCATTACTAATTTCAAGAAGAGGTTTATTTTCAAGAATTGCCTCCATGACCGATTCATGTAGTATTATATTTTTCCGATTACTGAAGAATATATTGAATTTTGTTCTTTTACGACCCAGTACGTACAAATACTTCCTATTCATTAGTTTTTCTAATTGTGGCTTATAATTAATTGTATCAATGGAGTTTATACCCAGAAATTGAGAAAAGCTACGAACGTCCATATTTTCTTCCTGCATCTGGATAATGAATATAATTACCAACAAATAACATTCAGTCTCATCAACATTCAGTTCCCGGCATACAAAATCTACAAACCTCTTAACTCCCCTGAGTTTTGATGATTGCATTTTGGAATCCCTGAGTTTTGACCCGATTTTTGTAAATGCACTTAGTAAAGTGATACTATTTGATTTCATTAAATTAATGTATAAGATTAATATTCTGCTCTTTCACCTGTATATAAAGTCAATAGCATTTCAGACGGTTGATTTTCTTTTATAAGCTGTTCAATACAATAAAAATAGGTGTAATTTACAGGTGCTCCGAAAATCTTTTTCAACTCCCAGTACATGGCATCACGTATATTACCTGTCATCCGTTCATATTTTCTCCGGTCTTTTTCAATCTGGCGAATTTGCATTTTACGTTCGTCATCCGAAATCAAACCCTTTTTCTTTTGTTGTGTCAATTCTTTCTTTTTTTTTATTGCTTCTTCTTTTGAAATGGCTCCTTTACAGGTTGGAAATGCTGCATATTTTTTTTGAAATTTCTTATACAAATCTACCAACAATAAATGGTGTTCGCCTACAAAATTTAAAAACTGAAAGTCAAGCAACAATCGTTCGGCTATTTGTTGTTCAAACATTTTTTCAAAGCTGAGTTCCTGATCGTACATATCCAGTACTTTGCCTGAATAACTATTAAGCTGATACAGAAAAAAACTAAACTCACGACCTTTTATAATTTCCGGACCTAACCAAACAAATATCAGTCTGTCATTGTCGTTCGGATCCTGCCTGAGTTCTGCCAAAAGCAAATAATCACCAAATTCAACTGCAACAACAACCTTTTTCTCTTCTGGCTGCTTAAACAATTTAATGGTTTCGTATTCCAATTGATAATTGTACAACAATTTAGTTTTACGTTTTTTAGGGGACCTTGTAATGGTAACTTTTGATTGTTTATTGTAGACATCATCAGATACAATGTACTTACACAAATCTCCACTTTTTTTGTTTTTTTCAATATATCTATATATCATTTGACTAATACTGTATGGCATTTTCAAACCGGTCGTACTTTCGAACCAACTACTTAAACTTTGTACTGCATTCATTTGCAAAATGTTATAGTTTCGATTTGCATAGTAGGATTTTGTAACTTTCTGTGAATAATCTTCTTTCGACAACTCCCCGGCATTGAATTCTGCCTTTATTTCATGTCTGAATTTTACAAACTCATCAAAGGATAAAGTCCATATATCCTGTCGGTTCAAAAACACTTGTTTTAGAAAAATCTCGGCTTGACTTACGGTTTCTATAGCATAATGTTCAAGGTATTCCATTACTTTAAAATCAATAATCATACAATCAACAATTTCTTTCAAAAGTATCTTATTACGATTCTCAACAGTTTCTTTTTCCAATTTCCTCTCTAACTCCATAATATTATCTGTATGAATAGCTTTTCCTTTAATATTTTCTGGAAATATCCAGACAGCCAACGCATTTTGACCATCAACCCTATTTATGAGTTCAGCAGACAAATATTTATCGCCGTATTCAACCACAATATGGGAGCAGTCATTTACTGAGCTATTAAACTGATATATTTTGTAACCGGAAAGTTCAACTGAGGAGTTTTGCATACTGATAATTATGAATTATTTTTTTAAAGAAGCATAGAATAAAATTCCTTTTTTAGTAAGTCCTACTGTAGTAGGGTGCTTATCTTCGGCATAACATTTCGTATATATCAGATCCTCTTCGATAAGTTGCTCACATATCTGGTCGAAATACATTTTCTCGGCAGCATCCAGCCACGCAAACTGATATAATAAATCCCGATACGAGGGTACATGCCAACCATAATATCCGTTTCCAATTTTCTGACCTTGTGCTTCATAAAGAAGTTGTAGAATTTTCATTTTGGCACTTTCTATTATTCTTTCTTCGAGCAAAGTACCATTCATATATTTCTGATCCATAAAATCAATCAACTGATTTTTTACGGTTTCTTCAGTCATGTTCTGTTGAACAGCAACCAGACTGATAATTTCTGATAATTCCGGCTTATTCATAATAAAAAACATTAAAAGTTAATATACAATATTAGAGTTACTGCTGATCTCTTATCAATCTATTGTAAAAATCGATAAGCTTTTTCAAGTTATCCGGAGTTAGTTTCGTTGATCTACGTTCCGACTTTTTAGCTTTTGATTTTTCTTTATTCGGACAACCATCCTCCATTTTTTTGACAATTTCAGTGTCAGAATCTTTAAAGTTCAAAGGAGTTTCCTGAATAACTGCATTATCAAATAACCCCTTCAATTTAATGTTGAAGAAAATTTTAAAAGGAGGAATAGAAGAAAATATCAAAAATTCTTCGGGAGTAAATATTTTGAATTGAAACTGTTTTTCGTCTTTGTTGGTAACAGCAATCACGAAGAAGTATCTTCCCTGATTTTCTATTGCTGCATTCCATTCAGTGGTTGTGGCTGCACCAAAATAAGATTTAGTCTGTTTGGTCATTTTTATTTCAAAATAATACCTTTCACCATCTTTCCATGCCTCTATATCGGCAGGTTGGCTAATAATTCTTGCACCGGTATATCCTTGTTTTTCAAGATATACAATAAATGCTTTTTTTGCTCTCACATCTGATTTGGTTGCCATACTTTTTTGTGTTTAGTTGATTAATATTCTTGTTAGTTATTTTTTGAAATATTTCATTCCTGAAATATGAATACAAATTTCTGAAAATAAACTTGAACCATCTGAAGATTACAAGCCTTGTAATTCTCACTATTTTTTTCATTATTTTTGACTCACTATTTTTTTTGTTGTCTAAACCCTGCTATAAATTCAACACAAAGTTATAGGCATTAAAAAGAACCACCCCTAAATTACAAGGCTTGTAATTTAGGGGTGGTTGGTAAAGTTTATAAATAACTTCTTATTTTGATAGCTTTTGAAACTCTGTCGTGAATCTCTGTCCTGCCTTATTTATCTTTTCTACAAGATCAGCAATTGATTTACTGTTAATTTCTTTTATAATTTCTTCGATATAGCGATCAAAATACTTTTTTACTGTTTCTTTGTTTTCTTTATCTTTTTTAAATTCTTCTAATCTTTTATTTAATACATCAAGAATAGATTTTTTTGCACTTTTATCCAATTTGTAATTTTTCATTTCTTCATAAAGTATAGCATCTTTATTTTCACTAACACTATTTTTATTTAAAAAAGTCACATAATAACCAGTAAATTTTGATTTTAACTCTTCATCATCTGCCAAATACAAATAACTGAATATCTTTTCATGAGGTTGTTTACAATGATTAGTACAATAATTATAATTTTTAGGGGGGGTAATAGTTAGCAATTCGCAACTACCATTAATAAATTCCCCAAAGTAGCTTATCTTTGTATTTGAATTATTTTTATTATAGAACATATGTGTCAATTCATGTGCTAATTCTGATTTTCCACCAAATAGCAATTTATGATTGCCAGAACTATAACTACCATTTTGTGGATAACAAAATTTTGTTTGTTGTATATGGTTAAATTCTGGAAAATCAAAAACCAATTCTAATGGTTTTCCAGATTTATTATTTTTAAAATACCCCCAAATAACTTCTGTAAGTTGTAAAACCAAAGGATTGACCAAATCTGGAACACTCTCAAATTGATACTTTTCACAGTCTTGTTTTGTGATTGTAATTGCGTCCATATTATCTATTTATATATTGTATATATCCTCATCAATACAATTTTCAACTATGTCTAAAATTGTTTCAATATCACTCTTCTTACTAATTTCAGATTTAATTGAATCTTTGTCGCGATAATATTGTAGATAAGATATAATTCTACTCCATTTTTCTATTTCTAAATATTTCTTTAAAGAAGGTGTATTATAAGACTTATATGCATAAGGTTGAATATCAGATATCTTAATCATTGTATCCAAAAGTCCGAATTCACCTTTAATGCATTGATAAACAAACGACTGGGCAATCCATTCGTCTACACGCTCAAATATAAAAACCGGTGCAAATGGGTGAGGATCATCATCATCGTCTCTCCAACATATTCCTCCAAATTCCATATTATGAAATAAATAATGTCCTAATTCATGTAGAATTACAATTTTCAATAAATCAGCATAAAGATTTATTTTCTTTAATTGATAATATTCAGAATGTAATTCATATAACTTTTGACGTACTTTCTCTATACCCTGCAAATAAATAATAATTGATCTTGATTCTGGTGAATAAAACCCCATAAGACCATCTGTAGAATAATCATCCACCTCGTAATATCTTTCTGGCATTTCATCACTTAGAATAATATTGGGCATTATTTGTTCGTTTATTTTATTAAAAACATATTTAGTATATCCATCAGGATATATACATATTTGATTAATATTATGTTCAATAAACATTTTATGAATTAAAGAAATAATTTCATCATTGTTATTGTAATGGAAATTTGTTTTCATTTTCAGTCCTCCATTTTTATATTGTCTAAATAATCTTAATATAATTCTTATTTGGTATGTTGATAATTGTCTCTATTTTTGAATATTCTTATCTTCTTAAATCATCCTCCCTTTCAACGAGTTCCCTCGGCAATTTAATTCGTCTATCAAGTCCTCTACCTTTTTGGCTGATATAATAGTTTGATGCAGATGATTCTGGCAGAATATCTGTAAATGAAGTTTTAATATTAGAAGATAAACTATTTATTGTCTTGCTAAATAACTGATCTGCTAAATTATCAATAGTATCATTCTGCTTTTGCAAGTCGTCCCTATTAGTAAGTCTTCCGTAAATATTAATCAGTTTATCTTTATGATCATATAACTCTTTAAATGAGACCGACTCACCATCTTGTAAGTTTAAATAAAAGATAAATAATGTTTTTGCCTATGGAGTCATTTCTACTTCAGTTGGCAAAGTCCCTGACCTATGATCAATTAAAAAAATTCTGTAATCTTTAGAAATTCTTATTTTACTTATTGGCATATTTCGAATAATAGTGCTCTCTATAGCTAAATATACAGTTTTCAATGCTCCCTTTTCAATCATACGCTTTATAATGTTTTCCAGGTCTTCTTTCAAATAATTGTCTTCTTCCTTACTGTCAGAAAACTTATCACTTGTAAGAAAATGCGTCATTGAAGAACCTTGGTAAGTTTTATCAATAGAATGCTTTCTTGATGCTTTTGCAAAATACTTAAACTGTGCTATTAAGTTTTCTACATTATCAAATTGATAAAAAAGCTCTGATTGTTCTGATTTATTATCATCGTAGGATAAAAGTGCACATCCTATTCCAGTTTTTCCCTCGCCATTAATCAAATCCTGATATATATCATGAATATCTACTTCGTCTAACTTTGCCGGATCAAATGTAGGGTGGTTGTACTGCAGCTGTTCCATGTAACTTTCATCTTTCAGTACATAAGGCAGATACAGAAAATTAATATTGAAATCTTCCTCAAAAGACTTCACTATTTGCTGATAGTTTTCAACGATAAATTTATTGATATCTAAATTAAAACTTTCCTCAACATAGAGTATAGATTTGGGGCTGGTGGATGGATCGAATACTTTCATAAAATAAACTAAATGGTTGTCACAAAAATATGTACTTTTTTTAATTGTATATTGAAATCAGACAATAATTTTGCTATACTTACTAAAATCATAACTTAACTTTAACAATATCAATAGCTTAGCATTTTTACTATGAAATTACTGATATATTTGTTTTTTCGCATATTGATATTTAAGGCATGGATACAACCATCTTGCTTTAAATTCAATTGCCTCTACTTCATATGGATTTTTCTGGTATCCTAATTTCTTTTCGAAATAATCATATTTCGAATCACTACTGACCGACAAAACTTGAATTTTGTCGGTTTTTATTTTTATTTATTTGTATATCAATTATTAGCGGTTTTTATTTTTGTTTTACTGAAAACCTACCCCCTCTCAAAATAAACTCATTTG
>JAQVCB010000089.1 GCA_028689995.1 Candidatus Gastranaerophilales bacterium | reverse complement strand
TTCTTCTAAGATACTGATTTCCAGAGAATTAATAAAATATTTTAAGATAAATTATATATTTAATTTATTGATAATCAACATAATAAAAACAAAATGAATTATGGAGTTTTCAACTCCTGATTCGCATAGTTAATTAAAATCTCATAAAATAAGGCATATCATGAAAATAATAATGTCAAATTGACTATTTTTGTACAATAGTTAAGAATTTGGTATATTATATATATTGAAAACTGAGAATACAATGAAAAGATCCACACTTTTTTTTATAAGCTTTTTAATAATAGCAATCTATTCCCATGCTTCAACCAATTCTGTTCGGTTTAGTTTTGAAAAATTTCCTTACACTGATAAACTTCCATCTAAGTCTGTTACCAGAATATGTCAAGATAAAGAAGGATATATGTGGTTTGGAACTAAAGACGGACTTAGCCGCTTTGACGGTTATGATCTAAAAATATTCAAATCAAGTGCTCAGACTCCTGGAAGGCTTACCAATAATGATATTCAATGTATTACAGAGGATAATGAAAATCGATTATGGGTTGGCACACTTGAGGGAATCAATATCATTGATAAGAAGAGTTATACAATAAAGCCTTTTGATAATAAATATGTAAATAAAGAACGGATAAATACTATTCTAACAGATTCAAAAGGTTTTGTTTGGATAGGTACATCGAACAATGGAGTTCTTAGAATTAATCCAAAAACAAGTGAATTCATACGTTTTTCCACTGATAGAAATTCACAATTAGTTTTAAAAGAAAATAATGTAACACATATTTATGAAGATCGTGAAGGACGAATATTGATTTCGTTTTGGAAAGGTGGTTTCTGCTTTATTGATCAAAGTCGAAAGCACATCGTTTTTGCTCCTAAAATAGGGAATGACAATAATCCGTTTCGCATCTATCAGGATAAAGATGGACTATATTGGGTTTGTACCTGGGGTGATGGAATTTTCAATATGAAAATAAATGCAAATGAGAAAATATCTTTACTCCCAATAAGATGGTCTGAAAACTCTGAAAAAAAAATTGATGATATAGTATATAGTATTGTTCAGGACGACAATAATGGATACATCTGGGTAGTAACGTTTAGTGGATTGAGTTTAATAAAAAAAGAATCAGATGGTTCAAATAAAATACTTAAAACGAATTCGTTTTTTGAAGGAACTACCACAAAATTATTTCATGAAATTTTAAAAGATCATAATGGCAATCTTTGGATTGGTTCAGTTGGTGAAGGACTATATAAGCTAAACTTCAATAAATTAGATATTCAAAATTTTCCACTAAATGAAATTAAAAAATTATTAAATGTACCTTCATTCGTTACTCGCTTTTGCGAATTAACGAATGGAGAAGTTTGTATTGCTATTGATAGAGTAGGATTATTTCTATTTAATCCTAAAACAAGTGAAATTAAGAGGCTTCTAGATCCAATTCTTAAAAATTTAAATAGCATTAAGGCAATAATAAATGTGTCCAGTTTGAATGAAATTTGGATTGCAAATGAAGGTGAAGATATAATTCATGTTTTCAAAAATTACAATAAAAGAGATCTGGTACATGTAAATACAATTTCGCTGAATGATTTTAATGCACCCAGAGATAATGCCATAACTAAATTTTTTAAAGATTCAAATGGAAATGTTTGGATAGGTAGTACCAATGGACTTTATATAAAACCCTTAAATTCTAAGGTAGTAAATATCTCCAATAAAATTCGTAACATAAATAGTATAGGAGAAGATTCCGATAAAAAAATCTGGATCGGAACTGAAAAGGACGGACTATTTATGTCTAAACCCGAAATTAATGAAAAAGAGATTATTTATTCATTTTCAAAAGTCAATTTAAATACTGGCAATTACCAAAGTTATTGTGTACAAAGCATTTGTTGCACAAAAAACGGAGACGTTTATATTGGGACTAAAGAGGGATGTCTATACTTATATGATAAGAAAAACAGATTGGCGAATGAAATCAGTGGTAAGTATGGAATAACTGATGAAGGGATTATGGATATTATTGAAGATAATTATGGTATATTATGGATTTCAACGATAAAAAAAATAATTAAATACAATACTGAATCTCATGCAGCCACCTATTTTTCTAGTAATGATGGTATGTTGATTAGTTCCTTCACCAAAGATGCAAGTATCAAATTAAAATCAGGTCAAATTCTTTATGGAGGTAATGAAGGAATAAGTGAGTTTAGTCCTGTTCAAACGATCTCGTCACTTAAACCAATAAAACAACGTGTTGTACTTTCAGACATCCTTATTCAAAACAAGTCCATTTTCGATGATGAAAAACAAACACATTTTAATTCCGAAAAGAATCGAGTGACTTTGAAATACTCAGAAAACAATCTTAGCATTGAATTCTCTGCGTTGGATTTTACTTCACCAGGGAAAACTCAATTTGTATACATGCTTGAGGGAGCTGATAATAACTGGATTTATATGGGAAATAATCGTCGTTTTGTAAATTATGTCAATTTACCTTCCGGTAAATATATGTTCATGATTAAAGCTACTGACGAAAACGGTTTATTAAGTGATCAGGTTACAACATTAGAAATTGTAATTCTACCACCGTTATTCCGAACATGGTGGGCATATCTTATTTATATGGTATTTTTGGGAGCAGCTATTTTCTTTATTGCACGAACGCTTACAAATCGTATTCGAATGAGAAATGAACTAAAAATATCTCATATTGAAAAAGAAAAAACAGAAGAATTGGCACAGATAAAACTTCGTTATTTTACCAATATCTCTCACGAACTATTAACTCCATTGACCATCATAATGCTTTTGATTGAAAGCATTCAAAGTAAAACTAATAGCAACTCGAATCAGTTCGTAATGATGAAAGCCAATGTTATTAGGTTAAAAAGGTTGATTCAGCAGATTTTGGTTTTCAGAAAAACCGAAAGTGGTAATATGAAATTAAAGATCAGTGAAAACGATATTGTTTCTTTTGTCAAAAATATTTGTCATTCGAATTTCCAACCACTCATCGATGAAAAAGAGATTCATTTTTCAATTGATATAGATGAAGATAACTATCAGGCCTATTTTGATGCTGACAAGTTAGATAAAATTTTATACAACCTACTTTCGAACGCGTTTAAACATACATCCAAAGGAGGATCAATTTCCATTAAAATAAGTTTTATTACTCGGGATGAAGAAATAGTCATGAGACTATCTGTCTCCGATACAGGTGAAGGAATTGCTGAAAAAGATCTTCCAAATATATTTAAACGATTCTACATAAGCAGTTCATCCGATCAAAGTAGGAGCCATGGTATTGGGCTGGCTCTCACGAGTGACCTTTTGCTTATCCACAAAGGTAGTATTGAGGTTAAAAGCCAGTTAAATGTGGGATCTGTATTTACAATAGAAATTCCAATTTCAATAGGAGCATACTCCGAATTAGAACTGTTGGATGAAGATACTCTTCAAGATAGGGTTTCAGTTAAATCAGATATAATTACTCCCGAAATTATAATAGAAAATGAATCAGAAAATGAATCAGAAATTGAAAGCAGAAAAGATTATACTATTTTAGTTGTTGAAGATAACCTGGAACTAAAAAATTTAATTGCTGAGTATTTTAGTGATAAATATCATGTTTTAACGGCTGAGAACGGTATTGAAGCTCTTAAAATTATAAAGAAAACCGAAATAGATTTGGTAATAAGCGATATAATGATGCCGGAGATGGATGGACTTACATTCTGCAAAATGTTAAAAAATGACATTCTAACCAGTCATATAAATGTGTTGATGCTTACTGCGAAGAATTCTGATGAAGATCGAATTGATTGTTATAATGCGGGTGCTGATGCATTTATTGCAAAACCATTTGAATTAGCTGTATTAATAGCTCGAACAAATAATTTAATTAATAAGAGAAAACAAACAACTGAGAATTTTCAAAAAAATCATGAAATCAATATTTCATCTATGGAATATGGTTCAATAGATGAACATTTCTTAAATCAAGCCGTTAAGGTAGTTGAACAAAAACTAAAAGACATTACATTTGACTTTGATCAGTTTGCAATAGACATGATAACATCTAAGTCTTCATTACACAGAAAACTCAAATCCTTAACTGGGCTTTCACCGGGTGAATTTATTCGAAACGTACGTTTAAAACATGCAGCAAAAATGCTGATTAACAATTCAGGGAACATCTCCGAAATTGCTTTTTCTGTTGGATTTAATGACCCTAAATATTTTAGTAAATGCTTTAAAACCGAATTTGGAATTACTCCAACAGAATACATGGAATCTAATAAGCCCGAATAAAATGAGATCAATTAATTTTAAACACTTACAATGTTAAATATATTTGTTGAAGTTCGATTAAATAATTGTGTTCTTCAAAAAAGTAGAATTTTAAAATTATCAATATGGTGGTATTTCTTAAATTTATCAACATAAGTGCTTTTTAATCAAGATAAAATAATCGTTAAAAATCTTAAATATATGTTGATTTATTAAATATAACTATCTTCATACTTTAGAATAAAGTTGCATTCATAAGTGTCTACTTAAAATCATTAACTTTACTCTGAAACCTTTATCTATAAGGGTTATTCAGATATTTTTATGCGTTACGACTTGAATTTTTATTTTTGATTAAATTGCATAAATACATTCTAACTAACTTTTTTTATTGAAAATATCAGATTACACAAAAGTTCAACATGCATATAATTAGATATATATATAATTGATTCAAAAAATATGTTTTAAATAATATACAAATGAGCGATTCCTTAATTTATTTTAGTGGATACTCATGATAAATTCTCTGTAAATTATACATTTTAATCAATTATATTTACAAATTACCAAATTCTAAAACATCAACAAATCATATGCTTCTTCTATTTCTTCATCTTATAAACTCAATATCGTTTAATTATCCCATATTGGAATAAAAAAATATTCAATAAGTTTAGTTGAAATAGATATTTGTCAAAAATTAATTACCAACAACCCCCAATTTCCTAATTTTCGTCATTGTATTGATATGCACTCCTGCAAGTTTCCCTGCTTCAGTTAATGACAATCCTCTTTTTAAATAATCAAGAGCTTTTCTGTTTTTGGGTTTAGACAAAAATTGTTGAACATCTTCCTTTGACCCTTGCACTCGACCTTTATAAACACCTCTTGCTTTCGCAAGTTTTACACCTTCAAGTTGTCTCTCCCGAATCTGACTACGTTCCATTTCACTAATAGTTGCAAGAATCGAAATAATGAGTTTAGAAATAGGATTTTCTTTCCCGTTCTCATTTATTGTAACCAATCCCTGATTAATAAAATAAACCGGTATCAATTTTTTATTCAAATATGAAAGGGTATTTAAAATGTCCAACATATCTCTTCCCAATCGGTCAATTGTAATAGCACTAATTTTTGTTACAATTCCTTTTTCGATATACCCCATAATCTCTTTACCTCCGGGTCTTTCAAAAAAAGGAATTGCACCCGAGCACTTATCTTCAATGACCAAATCAAAATCTTTTTCATTTAATCTTTGTCTATCGGTTCGTTGATCCAAGGCTGAAACTCGAGTATATAAAATATTTATTTTCTTCATATTTTTAGCTTTATCCATCTTCAATTCTATTTTTGTGAGTAATTCCATGTTTGTTAAATAAATCAACCCAAATTCCAACCTTATCATCTTTCACATTTTGGATTCTACCCCAAAATTGTGAGTGAGAGAATAAAATAAAACAGGACATATAAAATACTCCTGTTCTTAATTCTCTATTATTTTATATTGCACTTCTTCAAAAATAATTTCAGTACAAATCCCCGCGCTTGATTTTCACTGACGAACCAAACATCGGGTCCAACTAAGTTATGCGGATCTGTGTTTTTTAGTTCTTCAAGAACCGAATGCAATTCCGGTTTTATAACTTCTTCCAGTTCATTTATATAACCCGGATAATTTTGAATAAACTCTAATGCTTCCATATCAAATACACTTTTCTTCATAGTTTATAATATTGTATTCCTGATTCACTCGTTCGATATAATTATCCACCCTCTCAACATGATTATCGATCACCTCAATCAACTGGTCAAAATAAATTCCGACTAAAGTATTTTTCAAGGTACCATCCACTTCTATAAATGAAATATCAAATAAATCTGCACCTTCATTATATATTACTTCAACACTCCCTTTCAATAAAAATCCATTCACCTTAAACTTTAATCCAAGTTTTATTACAACAGGTGATTGAAATCCCCACGACATTATTATACTACCCTGACTTTTCAGGATTGAGAATATATAATCCGCAAGTTTTACGTCTTCTTCCGTTAGTTCTATTTTATTATCTTTATCCATACACATTTACGATATATAATAATCAATTAAAACCCCATTTTAGGTAGTTTCCTTTTTTCAACTCTTTCCTTCAAACAAAAATCTATCAGTTCAAATGTAGAAGGTTTTTCCGAATGAAATACTTCATGCATAAGCACTTTAACCGTGATATTGTCAATTTCACCTCCGGAAAGTTGAATGTGAGATAGTTCTTCCAATTGGTCTTCATTCAACCAATCCAACTTGCTTTTATAGATTTTCTTCATTGTTGATTTGTCCGGGTAATCAAATTTAATCTTGAATAAAAACCGTCTGTAAAATGCACTATCGATATTATTAATGAGATTAGTTGTAAGAATGATTATATTACCTCCTTTTTCAAACTCTTCCAATAAAATAGATTGTATTTCATTTTGTGTTTGTTCGGAAGATTCATTCTTTTCACCTTGTAATCTATTATGAAGTAATCCATCTGCTTCATTTATGAGCAAGACCATTGGTCTTTCATTTGAACTTGCAGTTTCCCTGAATGAAATAAAACTATCCCTGACCAGTTTCTGTGATTCAGAAAAATATGCACTTTTCATTTTTGTGAAATCCAGAATAAAGAGATCGTATTGTAAGGTCTTTGCAATTTGTCTTGCAACTTCTGTCTTTCCTCCTCCAGGAACTCCTTCAAACAAAGCAATTACAGATTTCTCAATTGATGCTTGTTTTAATTTTGATATTAGTTTTTCAAGATTTTGTTCCCGAATGCTTTCTTTGAAAAATTCTATTTCATTCTTTTGCTTTTCATTAAAAAATAGTTCTTTTTCAACTATTGATTGATGTCGAAGAATGGTGTGATTAGTCTTAGGTGTATTCCTATACAATATTATTGAATCAGCTAATAAAAAATCTTTTGCTTTTTCAGTCAATGATATAGTAGCATCTTCAATATTTCCATTGGATATCACTTTTACCAATCCTTTTAATTGTAAATTCTGTTCATTTTGCAGAAACTGACTTGAAATTGAAATATAATTATCAATCCCGAAAAGTTCCATAATCAACAATCTAAGATTGATTGTTGGTTCGTTATCTGTGAGGGACTCAATCAAGTAATATAATATCATTCGTTCTACTTCATCAATCTTCAACTCCTTCAGTTGCTTAATTTGGAGTAAATTTGGATTTCTTCGTTCTATATCTTCAACCTTTTCAGAGAGTTCATACATGGAAAAATCCCTTACTGATCGATTACGAATAATTCTTTTAATCCAACCACTAAATTGAACAAAACTCATATCGGGTTCAATTAATGCATCTAATATATTCTTATTATTAAATATTGCATCCATCACCTTTTGATTTATCGAGAATGTTGAATTGTAGGTGTTCTTTGAATTATTTTCTCTTTTATATTTTATAAGTCCTGTTTGAATAAGTTTTTCAAGATCTGATTTTATTGTAAAAAAATCTGGTACTTTCAGATTAAAAAAGGTCAAAACACGTTCTGTTGATATTTCTATATCATCCAGGTTAAACATGAATATTACAGCAAACAAAGCTGATTGGATTCTATTAATATTAAGTAAAGAAGCGACTTTATTAATTGCTTCTTCCAACTTTTTGTCAGAACGAAATTCCATTTTTGAATTTTTACATTTTTCAAAAATGAGATTGAGTTGTTCAACCGTTTGTTTGTGATTATATGTTATACTCATTTATTACTTTTCCTGATTTTTACAAAAATTATTCATACTTACTAATTGACGTAAGATTTCATGAAACATAAATTCCTCTGTTCCTATTCTTAGATAAAATAGAATACCACCATCTTCCTTTGTCGTTTCAATGAATTTTAAAGCAATTTCCTGATACTCTGTTCTCTTTTCTTTTTCCGTAATTATATCATTCAGTGATTTGAAATAAATCAAATCCTCGATCTTAACTTTGAATTTCTGATTCTTTTCAAGTAAAGGTGATTCTTCGTTTCTTAATATTACTGAATATAAATAATGTGTCGTTAGTAGGGTATATCCATTTCGATTGTAGCTTTCAAATATTGGATGCTCTCCTTCTTCCAAAGTCACAAAATCTTCTTGTAATTTGTTATCACTTTCAGGAGAATAATCAAATATCACAGTGCGAGGATATCTGTCTGTACGGAATCTAATCCGTTTGAAAATGGATTCAATCGTTTTGTTTCTTGTTATATTATTGTCGTTCATAATTGTTGGTTTTTTATTAAATAAATTATCCCTATAGTATACGGTATACTTTTCTCTATTTTATACCTCTTGATACAGTGTTTCAAAGTCTCCATGATGCAAATGAAAAAAGTAAATATCGGTAATCCCATTTTCCAATTGATTCAAATTATCTATCAGTTCAAGGTAATTACTTCCATTGGGAACTAAACCCAATTTCTTCACTTTATAATCCACGCACAATTGATTCAACTCACCAACTTCATTAAGATTATAGTTTTTCACAATTTCAGTATCACGATTAATTCTTTTTTTAATCCAATATTCACCCCTCCAATTTAATACATTCGTAATCCCTGTTCTGAATATCTCTTCCTGATAACCGTTTTCGAAATGAGATAATCCCAGGTCAATTTTACCTAAGTGATTGTACAGAGAAGAATGCAATACATGCACTTTTATCCTACCGCGTAGAAATGTATGTTCATTTCTTGTTTTATTATTTAATTGAACCACTTCTCCTTTCCCCTTGCAAAACTCATAATCAGTAAAGAAATCCGGGTTGATATAACCTTCATCACCTGTATGTAATTCTGTTTTTCTTCCGAATGGTAAGTTTAACCAGTTCTTTGGTTTTGCTGTTTTATAGCGTTGCGTCATTCCATAGTATTTACGTGACACAATGAAAATGGGATTTTCTGATAGAACCGGAAATAATAATGCAAATGCATTTTCAGCAAGGTTCATATTTCCACCTCCTTGTTCTAATCCTTCATTAATGACAACTAAAGTGTCAATGCGGTGATTCAACAGGAGTAGCACTTGAATTGCAATGTAAGCATCCAGGTTTAAACAGATAACACGTTTATTTTCGGAGTAATCAATATGGATTGTATCACGGAATTGATAATCTACTAATATGATATTTGAATAACCTTCCAGCTTATCATATTTTTCAATATTATCAGTTCCTGATGCAAGATAGAGCAACGTTTTTCCTGTAGTTAGCAGTAAAAACTTTAGTAGATTCACATAAAAATCAAAACCTGTGAAAAACATAAATTTTTCAACCAAACAGTGGTTACATACTATCCCCAGATTTTTAGTTCCGTTATAGTTTCTTTTTAGTCCATTAAAAGAAGGAGTTTTGTTTATTTTTTTATTCATAACTCAAAGATATGAGATTTAACATACGGAATGCAAATATTTTCTCATATTTTTTCTCATTTATTTCAAATTATCATCATGATAATGAGTTATTTAGATCTTTCTCACATTCATGAGTAAATTCTCACATTTAAATTGACAGAATTCAGCATTTTGTCAATTTTGGACTATCCATATTTAATATATACAGTAAAAAAGAAAATTATGGAACTATTTCGATTAAATGAAATACTTGAAGAATTAAATATGAGTAAGGAAGAATTAGCACAAAAAGTAGGACTAAGCAGAACTAATATGTACAATTATTTAAGTAGCAGTAATACTACTATTAATGTATTAAATAAAATAGCAGAAGTTGTTAGAT
>JAQVCB010000013.1 GCA_028689995.1 Candidatus Gastranaerophilales bacterium | reverse complement strand
CGTAGTATCTTCTTTGCCAGATTCCTTTTTCTTTTCGTTTTATATTACTTTTCGAAAGCTGATTTTTCATAATATATTTTTCATCAATATTCCAGGCAAAATGCCACTTGATTAAAGATATTATTTTGGGATATTCGTTGATATTATCAGGTTTAAGTATCATATGAAAATGATCGGGTAAAACAACTATTCCGAAAATTTCATAATTATATTTGCCTTGTGTTTTTTTAAAACTCTCTCTTAATAGTTTGATATTTTCAATTAAAATTGGATTACGTTTAAATGTAACCGCTGTTATAAAGATATAATGATTATCTGCAAATACTCGTTTATAATTTGGCATAAAATAATTTTATAATAAAATCTGTTTAAATGGTGGAGAGTTATTCAACTCTCCACCCTACAATTTACGACAGTTTAATTTATGTCAAGAATTGTTTTTCGATATTTATTATTTTATCTCTAAACTTAATTCCTTCTATAGATATTCCTTTGAGCCATTCGGGATTGTATGAGCCGTTCAGTGATAATTCTCCGTTCTGTGTTTTTAAGCCGATTAATTTAAGTAAAAGACATATAACGCTTGCACTGGCCCATGCCTGAGGAGAGCAAGCTTCAGCATATTCCTGTATATAAGTATCGTCTGCTTTTCTTTGAAATCCTGCAAACAGTTCAGGCAGTCTATTATCATTAAACATATTTGCAGCTTCAAAAAGCCCTTTCGTAACAGTAGATATTGATTCTGCTGATAATCCCATAGCAGCAAGAGCGCTGTCATGTACCCAGACAGAACCATTGTGATAGCTAATAGAGTCAAAAGCTTCACATTTTGTGCCTAATGTTCTAATTCCCCATCCTGAAAACATAGCTGAAGACATTATTTTTTCTTCAATTATGTTTCCTTTATCGTCATTAATTATCCCCATTGCAAGGCAATGTCCAATGTTTGAAGTTATATTTCTGACAGATTTATTATTTTTATTTAATGCCATGGAATAAAATTGTTCTTCTTCCAGCCAAAAATCCCGATTAAATCTGTATTTTAATTCGACAGCCTCTTTAATGAGGGAGTTTGCTTTATCTGTATCTTCAAGTTCATTGTATATTTCACTCATAAGAACATATGCTCTATAAACATAACCTTGCACTTCAGCAAGCGCGATTGGATATTCGGGATCTGATAAATACCCTTTAGGGTTTAATACGTGTCTGATGCTATCTCCTGAATCTTTCCATCCCTGATTTTGTATTTTGACTTTTGAGTAAAATGCGGCTGAAAACCTCAAATAATTGTCAATCATGTTTGTTTTGACCCAGTCAAGTGCAGTTTCGGCATTAGGCAGCAGCTTTTTTAAAAAGTCTTTGTCGCCGCTCCATTTGTAATATTCTGCAAATAATATCAGCCAGAGAGGTGTTGCATCTACTGTTCCGTAATAGGGGCTATGTGGTACCATTCCGCTTCTGGCGAATGTACCTGTTCTGAGTTCATGTAAAATTTTGCCCGGAGCTTCTTCTTTTTGAAAATAAAAACTCTTTAATCCGGCAATAGCAGAATTTTTTGCGGATTCATTCCAGTATGAATCTTTTATATCCTGTAATTCTTTTTTATATCTATCTTCAAATGATTTTCCCTGAAAATTCGCAAGTAATTCAAGAGTATCCCTTGCAATATTTTGATTTAACGGAAATATGCTAAGAGCCGTTATTATGCTGTCTCTTCCAAATAATGCGCTATACCTTGGAAGTCCTGCATCAATATAACTTAATAGTTTGCCGTCAAAATTTATGTAACTGACAAGTATATTGAGGTCAGCAAGACTTTTATCAAGAGTTTTTTGAATATTTGGAATGTCTGCTTCAATATGTATCTGTGCAAATTCTGTTTTTTTGACATTTTTAATTATGCTGAGAGCTTCATCATAGCTTTCAGGTGGATCTGTAATAAGTTCCCCGTCAACATACGGATAATTATTGAGAAGAGGTTGAATTTTAATATCTATATGTTTTGCTGCATTTGGTGTTAGATCAACCTGATAAACTATCTGGCAGATGTCTTCATTACTGCTAATGGGAAATATTATTTTGCCGTCCTCTTTAACAGTTATTTCAAGGCCATATGTATCACCGGAGTCAAATTCCTTGTTTATAATTATTCCTTTATCGCAGCAGTAATTAATATTTGCTTTATTATGATTTGCTGACAGCATTCCTCTTACTTCAAAAATATCTTTTATTAAACTTGACAGCAATATATCAGTTTTTGCTGTTTTTGAAGATGAAAATTCTATTCTTTCAAATAATGCACCATTTATTATTCTTTTTCTTGTTGCCAAGACAGTCTGCCCGAAGTTAAGTTCATCATGGGAATAAAATCCTTTATTTTCGGATAAAGTAATTTCGAGAGGAAGTTTTTGATGGTTCTGATCTGTAACCTTAAATTCATATTGATTGATAAACTGCATATCACCGGTAAATAGTCCTAATGATCTTGATTCTCCCCCGCCTTTATTTGCTTCAAGCGATATATAACCATCTTTTTGTGTATTTAAAAACAAATTGCCATATTTAATTATATGAGTGCCTTCACTGCTTTTAGATGCGTTTAAAATGCAGTTTACTTTGGTTTTAAAATCAAAGTGAGGACGATTATAAATTATTTCACTAATATAATTATCCTGAATTTTAATTGCTTTTGAAAGGCTGTCTTCTCCTTTTAAAAGAGTTGATACGCGACTTAAAACTTTGATCCCTTCTGAATCAAGAATTTCAAGTTTAGTTATGCAATTAAAAAAGTCATTAATACGGAAAGATGATAATGAGCAAATTTCATTGATCGCTCTAATCAGTAATTTGCCGTCATCTTTTATATATAGGTTACTGATATGAGTATATATATCAGAATCAATATTTTTCAGTATTTTGTTTGTCTTGTTATGACCAAGTTTTTGAAGAAAAAATCTGTTAATTTTATCGATAATTTTAAAGGATGAATTTTCCGGTGAAATTTTTTCCGGTTTTTGAAATGATTGTGTAATTCTAATTTTGTTATCATCTGCGTTAAAGGCAGAAAATAACAGCCCATTTAAATCTTTTTCCACGATTCCTCTTCCAATTTCCCTGCAATAAAGTAAAAGTGATTTTTATTTCAAATTCTTATATTAATATTCTAATCATTTGTGAAATTTTTTTGCATAAGTTTTCAGTCTGATTAAA
Organism: Candidatus Gastranaerophilales bacterium; assembly: GCA_028689995.1. Taxonomy (GTDB): domain Bacteria; phylum Cyanobacteriota; class Vampirovibrionia; order Gastranaerophilales; family UBA9579; genus JAQVCB01. The sequence continues at coordinate 43,316 of JAQVCB010000013.1, read as the reverse complement.
AAATATTTTTAATCAGGTTTAAGTATGGGAAATTGGGTAGTATTTTTGAAACAGCTTCAAGCTTTGTTGGGACTGTTGACGAATTCAAAAAACTTTGTTTTTTGTTTCTTCTTACGTCCCCCACGTCTAGTGTCAAAATGTCGAAAACTTGGAATGAGTTATATAATGCCTCCAGCTCCTGCTACCCGCAGCAGCTTCAGCATTATTTCACTCCCGCTACCGCAAAACCGTTTTCGCCATTTTTCACTTTTGATAGGGTCGTGTTACAAAATAGAAAATAAGAGCTATTTAACTATTTTTCAACACGACCTTGTTATAAGCTTATTTATCTGCATCTTTCAAATAAAAATTTAATCATTACCTTTTATTCATAGACTGCATAATTTGGTACAATGCAGTTTGTGATTTAGTAAATTTGGGATTTATTTTAAGAGATTTTTGTAAGTTTTCCATAGCTTTATAATATTCACCAGTTTCTGAATAATCCATAGCTAATTTATAATAATACTCTTCTGTTTCTTCTTTGTTAGCTTCAATATTTTTTCTTGCTTCATGTACATTATCTACAAGATTTTTACCTGCTTCATTACTTTTATTTATTACCTGCATAATTGAAAATAATGCAGTTTTTGATTTACCATAAACAGGATTTATTTTAAGAGATTTTTTCAAGTTATCTATAGCCTGATAATATTCACCCTTTTCTGAATGACTCATGGCTAAATTATAATAATATTCTTCATCTTCGTCTGAAGTTTCTTCTTTTTTATTTTCAGGTTCATTATTTGTGCTTGTTTTGTCATCTGATTGAGTTTCATCAGTAGCTTCCTTTGGACTATTAAGTGCTAATATACATTCAAGTGATGCTTTTGATTCAGCATGACCCGGGTTTAATTCCAATGCTTTTTGAAATGCCGGAAGCGCATGATCGTGTTTTTCTATTTCTGCATATATTATGCCTAAGTAGTAATAAGCCTCATAGTTACCTGGATTGAGAGAAATAGCTTTATCAAAATTTTGTATTGCCAGTTCATATTCACTTTTAGAGTAATAATTTTTACCTAAATTTATATAATTCAGGCTATTTTCAGTTTTGGGTGTATTTAGTAATTTATTTACGAAAAATAAGGATTCTTTTGCCTTACTATGAAGAGGATCAAGTTGAACAGCTTTTCTGAAGTTTTCAATAGCTAAATAGTATTCTTCTTTTTCAATGTTTACGATTCCTTGTTTATAGAAAATCTCAGCATTATTATCGGGTAACATAAATTTTAAGACATGATTTAAGGCACAAATTGCGTTTGAATGATCTGAATCTAATTTTATTGTTTCTTTGAAATCATCTGTAGCTAAATTGTAATATCCTAATCCCCTGTTATAAAATATATCAGGATCTTTATTACTGATAGAGATAGCTTGAGTAAATGATTTTACCGCATTTTCATAATCATTTTTTGAAAAATAACTTAAACCTAAATTATAATAGGCATCATAATCTTTATTTATTTCAACTGCTCTTTTAAGAGTTGCAATTGCCGGATCGTATTCTTCATTCATGTAGTATATGACGCCCAGATTATAATAAGCTTCAAAATACTCACTGTTTATTTCAATAGCCTTTTTAAAATATTCAATAGCTATCTTAATTTCGCCTTTTTCGTAGTTTGCCCTAGCTATATTATAATTTTTTACATCTAGTTCCATTCAATCTTTTACCCATAAATAAAGATATTTTTCGCTTTAATTTAGTTGTTTTATCAGGTGTATCAGAAGAGTAGAATAATTCCGATATTTTAGACTGAAGTTATATAATTTTCAGATGAGCAATTGGGCATAAATTTTAATCAGATTGTGTTATCGGATAATTATTAGGTATTTTAGCTGAAATTTCCCTCGTAACTTGTTTATTATAATTTAGCACAAAATTTCTTTTTGGGATATAGTTCAACAGAAGATTTACTCTTAATTAGTATTGCTTTGTCCTGTGAGTCTGTATTTTTAATTTAATGAATTTATTCTCATGATAAAATATTATGTGGAGGTATGAGATGGTAAGAATAAATGAAGATAAATTAATTATGCAGTCAGTAATAGGAGAAGTTTATTCTCCTGCAATGAGTAGTGCATATAGAATTACGGCTGATGGTGATTTGAAAGTATTTCCAGGAACAGGCGGTATAACTTATAATTTAAGAATTGGTTCAGCTGCATGTGGTTGGCAGGCGGATCATGTAGAGCCTGGAGTAACTGTTAAAAATTCAAATGATGGATTTAACGGAGCTTTGAATATTCTTTCGTGTGTTGGAAACGAAGCTAAAATTGTAAGCGGAGACTGCAAGGGGAAAAAAGGCTTTGTAACAGGTAAACATGGAGGATGTGAACATATTCTCATAGATTTTGAACCTGAAATTTTTGAAGATTTGGTGATTGGAGATAAAGTTCAAATAAAGTCTTATGGTGCAGGTCTTGAACTAATCGATTATCCTGATATAAAGGTATTTAATATTTCTCCTGAGATTGTCAAGAAAATAGAATTTAATGAAAAAGACAATAAACTTAATGTTCCTGTAACTCATTTTGTTCCGGCAAAAATAATGGGATCAGGGCTTGGAAGAGATAATGTTAATCGTGGTGATTATGATATTCAGCTTTTTGATGAAAATGTCAAAAACGAATTTAACCTTGGTTCTCTTAAATTAGGTGACTTTGTTGCCATTACTGATGCTGACAATAGTTATGGCAGAATCTATAGAACAGGAGCAGTATCTATTGGGGTTGTGGTACATAGCGACTGCGTTATTGCTGGACATGGACCCGGAGTTATGACCGTGTTTACATCTAAAGATGATACAATTGAACCATATATTAGTGAAAAAGCTAATTTGTATAATTATCTTTATTGCTAAGAGGAGTAGGAATAAAAATAAAAAAGGATATTTAATATCGCCAACAGAAGGGCTTTTAGATCATTTGGTATATAGAAGATTTGTAAACCGGAGGTGTGTCTATGGCACTGGAATGTAATATTTTAAAAAATAAAAATAATTGTACTTGTACATATACTTCTTGCTCTAAAAGAGGGCATTGTTGTGAATGTATAGCATATCACAGAGGCAATAATGAACTCCCGGGCTGTCTGTTTTCTCCTGAAGCTGAGAAAACTTATGACAGGTCGGTAGCTAATTTTATTAAGACTATGCAATAATGAGTTTAAATATAAAGGTTGGGTTATTCATAAAATATGATAAATTATAAAAAAATATTTAGCTGGTTTGTACTGGTATTATTTGTATTGGCGTTAAATTTGTCCGCAGTACAAGCCAAAATTAATATCCCTGCACCTGTCGGTTATGTAAACGACTATGCCGGCGTTGTTTCTGTTGAGAATAAAGAAAAAATTAATTCTCTTGTTCAGGAGTTAAAATCCAAAACAGGTGCTGAAGTTGTTGTGGTAACACTCAAATCGTTAGAAGGTTATCCTATTGAGGATGTTGGTCTTCAAATAGGCAGAGAATGGAAAATAGGAGAGAAAGGAAAGAATAACGGCCTAGTTATTCTTGTAGCTCCAAACGACCATAAAATGAGAATAGAAGTCGGATATGGACTCGAAGGCTATATGACCGATTCTCAGGCAGGCAGTATCAGAACTGATTATATGATTCCTTATTTCAAGCAGGGAGACTATAATAAGGGTATTTATAACGGTACTTCTGTTGCAGTACTTTTGCTTGCAAAAGGTTATGGCGTAAAAATTTCAGGGAACTATGATATTCCAAGACCGGTAAGGTCGAAATCAGATTTTAACCCGGGTGTAATATTTATACTATTGTTTTTATTGCTTGCGTCATCAAAGCGTGGATTTATATTTCTTCCTATGTTTTTTGGAGGAGGTTTCAGTTCAGGTGGTGGTAGTGATTATGGCGGAGGTTTCGGCGGCTTTGGTGGAGGCGGTGGCTTCGGTGGTGGTGGAGCGTCAGGAGGTTGGTAATTATGGATAAAACAATTAATACTTTAATTGATGAACTTAAAAATATTTTTAAAGAAAGGCTTGTTTCAGTTATTCTTTATGGTTCTTATGCTTCTGGAAATTATCAAAAAGGTATTTCCGATATTAATTTATTAGTAATTCTGGATAAATTAAAGTCAAAAGATTTAAAAATTGCTAATACTGCAATGAAAAAGTGGAAAAAAACTGGTAACCCTGTTCCTTTATTTATGGATAAGGATGAATGGCCGACATCTTGTGATGTTTATGCCATAGAATATTCTGATATCAAAGAAAGACATAAATTATTATATGGAGAGGACTTAGTTTCGTCTCTCAGCGTTGAAAAAAACTACTTGAGGCTGCAATGCGAATCGGAGATTAAAAATCTTCTTGTTAAGTTAAGACAGGCGTATCTTGCTAATAGTGATAATATAAAAGTGATAGATAATATAATTAAAAAAAGTTCAACAAGCTTTATTACAGTTTTTAGAGCTGTTTTAAGAATACTGGATGAAAATGTCCCGCCTTCTCATAGGGAAGTTGTTGATTTGTTTGCTTCCAAAGTTAACATTGATAAAGATATTTTTATTGAAATATTGGAATTAAGAGAGAAAAACAGGAGCATTTCAAAGGATAAAATTGAAGATATAATACAAAAACTTATAGATTCACTTTATCAGGCATTAATATTTATTGATAAAATATAGATAGGAGAATTGGATATGAACAAAAAATTATGGATTATTCTTGGAGTAGTCGCTTTTATGGCTTTTGCAATGGTAGGTAATTTTGTAGGGACTTTTAACGGTTTGCAATTAATGGATGAAACAGTTAATTCAAGTTGGGCACAGGTTGAAAATCAGCTTCAAAGAAGAGGTGATCTTATTCCGAATCTTGTAAATACTGTGAAAGGCTATGCAACACATGAGAAAACAGTATTTACCAATATAGCAGATGCAAGAGCAAAGCTCTCCGGTGCTGTAGCAAAAGGCAATGTTAAAAATATCAATCAGGCAAATTCAGAGTTTACCGGTGCACTTTCAAGACTGCTTGCAATAGCTGAAAATTATCCGCAGTTAAAAGCAGACAAGTCATTTATGGCTCTTCAGGATGAACTTGCAGGTACAGAAAATCGTCTTGCTGTTGCAAGAATGGATTATAATGAGGCTGTAAAGACTTTGGACGGTAGTATCAGAACTTTTCCTACGAATGTTGTTGCCAGCATTGCAGGAATAAAGGAAAGAGAGTATTTTAAAGTTAAGGAATCCAAAAAAGAAGTGCCTCAGGTTAAGTTTTAAATAAATTTAATTGATAAAAGGTCAGGAAATTTGAAAAAACCTGACCTTTTTATATTAAAATGCTTTTATGAAATAATTCTTTGTGATTTCATTTATCTGTATCATTATGTTAGTATTTGGAATGTTTATACTGATTTAATCAGAAATTATAGTAGATAATGTTGTATTATTTACTGTTTAATAAAAATTAAATTTAAAATATATTTTTAAGAGGTTTATATATAGTGAAAATCCGGAAAAATGTTTCAAGAATGGCTACGTGGCTTGTGCCGGGACTTCAAATTAAAAGATGGTTTTTGATAGCATTTTTAGGTACTTTTTTGCTTAGTCTTGGAACTGCTATAATTTTTGAATTACATCCTGTTTATATGTCTTATGAGCTTATTAGACATATTGCTTTAAGGTCCCCTTCTTTTTTGACAGGCAGTATATGTGTTTTATTCGGTGTTGTAGTGATTTTACTCGGTTTAAAAAAGGTTAATTCTTCTATAATGGATGCTATTGATCCTGGTGAAAGAGCTCATTTACTGGAAAATTTATATAGAAGAAGAAAATTAAACAGAGGACCTAGAATAGTTGCAATTGGTGGTGGAACAGGTTTATCCACAATTTTAAAAGGGCTGAAAAGAATTACAAATAATTTAACAGCAGTTGTTACGGTGGGGGATGATGGCGGTAGTTCAGGAAGATTAAGGGAAGAAATGGGTGTTCTTCCTCCGGGTGATATAAGAAACTGTATTGCAGCTCTTGCTAATGAAGAAGACCTCGTTACTGCATTATTTCAATATAGATTTCAAGCCGGAAACGGTCTTGAGGGGCATAGTTTTGGTAATTTGTTTCTCTCTGCCCTTTGTGCAATAACAGGTGATATGGTTACAGCGGTAAAGGAATCTTCTAAAGTTCTTGCAATCAGGGGTAATGTGTTACCTGCAACTTTGGATGATATGAGGCTTGTTGCTGAACTTGATGACGGCAGGGTTATCCTCGGTGAATCTCATATTCCTGAAGCAGGCGGTAAAATTAAGAAATTAAGAACAGAACCAGCTCATTTAAAGGCTCTTGATGATGTTATTCAAGCTTTGCAAACAGCTGATCTGATAATTCTTGCTCCCGGCAGTTTATATACCAGTGTAATTCCTAATTTGCTTATAGATGATATTGCCAAGACTATTTCTGAATCAAAGGCAAAAAAGATTTATATATGCAATGTTATGACTCAGCCTGGAGAAACTGATAGTTATAAAGTTTCAGATCATGTGAAAGCAATACTTTCTCATTCAAAATATGATAATATCATTGATGCTGTCTTCGTTAACGATAGTCTCCCAAAGAATCTTGCACTAAAATATAGAGCCGCAAGTTCTCTGCCGGTTAAGTTTGATCTTGAAAACTTGAAAAAACTCGGAGTTAAGGTGGTAATAAAAAGATTAATAGAAGAAAGCAAGCATGGATATGTCAGGCATTGTCCAAGAAGACTTGCAAGAGCTATACATACCTGGTATAAAAGTAATAATCAGCAAGTCAAGGTATCAGCTAAAAGATCGGAAGAGCAGGAGTTATTAAATCAGTAAAGGTCTAAGTTTAAGGAGTGTCAGAATATGAGTTTAAAGCCGAATATCAAACCCTTTACTATTATTACTTGTCAAAAATACAAAAATGAAGGGCGTAAAATAACATGTCTTACTGCTTACGACTATTCTACAGCTAAATTTATCGATGAATCGGGAATTGATATAATACTAGTGGGAGATTCACTTTCTATGGTGGCTCTTGGTCATTCTACAACGCATTCTGTTACTATGGATGAGATGATTCATCATACAAAAGCTGTGGCAAGAGGAGTAAAAAATTCTTTAATTGTTGCAGATATGCCATTTATGAGCTATCAGATCGACGAATCTACTGCTGTTAATAATGCGGGAAGATTTTTAAAAGAAGCAAATGCTCAGGCAGTTAAGTTAGAAGGTGGTTCAAAGCGTATTACTGATACAGTCAAACATTGTGTTGAAGCGGGAATACCTGTACTCGGACATTTGGGTTTCACTCCGCAGTTTTTATATACTCTTGGCGGTTATAATATACAGGGTAAGAATGTTGAGGCAACTGAACAAATTTTAGAACAGGCATTAGCTTTGCAGGAAAGTGGTGCATTTGGTGTTGTTCTTGAAATGATTCCTGAAGAATCAGCAAAATTAATTACAGAAAGTCTCAGTATACCGACAATAGGTATTGGTGCAGGAAGATTTTGTTCCGGTCAAATCCTTGTTATAGACGATATTTTAGGAAAATTTACTGATTTTACACCAAAATTTGCAAGAAAATATGTTGATCTTGCATCTATTATCAAAAAAGCTGTTAGTGAATACAAGGAAGATATAATTTCGGGTGACTTCCCGTCTGCATCTGAAGTATTTAATCTTGGTGATGAAGAATTAATTAAATTAGCAAATTTAGATATAAAAAAATGAAAACTATTTCCAAAATCTCAGAAATAAGAAACGAAATAATTGGCTGGAAAAAGAACAATTTTGTTGTTGGTCTTGTGCCAACAATGGGAGCTCTTCATATTGGGCATGAAAGTCTCATTAAACAAGCAAAAGACTGTTGTGATAAAGTTGTAGTCAGTATATTTGTTAATCCAATTCAATTTGGGCCTAATGAAGATTACAATATTTATCCGAGAAATCTTGAAAAAGATCAGGAAATTTGTAAAAGAAACGGTGTTGATATAATCTTTCATCCTGAACCTGCTGAAATTTATCCTGAGAATGAACACTTAACAATAGTGACACCACCTGAGTTCTATAAAAACAAGCTATGTGGAATAACACGAGCTGGTCATTTTGAAGGAGTTTCAACTGTTGTATTGAAGCTTTTTAATATAGTTCAGCCGGATAAAGCTTTCTTTGGACAAAAAGATGCTCAGCAGATTGTTATAATAAAAAAAATATGCAGGGATTTAAATGTGCCCGTTGAAATAGTAGGGTGTCCTATAATAAGAGATAATGATGGCCTTGCTGTTAGCTCAAGAAATCAATTTTTATCTTCTGAAGCAAGACAGCAAGCATTATCATTGCATAGAATTTTACAAGTTATTGTGGATTTATATAAATCAGGATCAAGGCAAAAGTGTGAAATTTTCACAGAGGCATTAAAGGAGCTTTCTGATGAAGTAGAACTGGAATATTTGGATGCTTATGATGCTGAAACTCTTGATATTTTGAATAAATTGAAATCAAATACTCTAGTAGCCATTGCGGCAAGGGTAGGTAGAGTAAGATTAATAGATAATATTGTTATTAATTAGTCTAAGAACGAGTTTAGTTAAAGTCTCTAACCCTTGCCAAACAAGCCGTTTCGGCTTTAGCCAGCACTCCCGCTTCGCACGAGCCTTTTACAGTTATAATTGGATTTTACAGTTTTTAACAAGACAGGCTCTAAAATTATTTCATTCATTGAATATATTCCAATTATAATATTAACTCGTTATAATTTGTATTAGTCGTTTATACCAGTACCAAAAATTAATTCAGATTTTATAATTTCGAGGAGAATATATATTTCTATGAATTTTTTAAGACAATTTTGTAAATTTATTCAGGCAATTTTACTTTTTATATTGCCTTTAATATTATTTTATTGGTTTTTGATTGTTATGAATCTTGCTGTATTAAAACCGTTTGTTGCTATATTGGGATATGTTCTGGATCCATTTATTGCAACAGTCAGGACTTTTATACATTATGAATTAGCCTATAACGGTGTAAAAGTTGACTTTACTCCTTTACTCTCAGGCGGAGTAATTTTGGTATTTTATTTTGTTTTCTCAATGTTTGATAATTTATTTAATACTGTGGATAAAACATTTAAAAAGACTCAGGAAATGATCAAAGATACGGAAATTAAAAAGCAACAGGAACAGATTCGTAAGAATTATCTTGAAGTTTTGGCTCAAAATAAAATTATTTATCTTGTATTAAAGCTTAGGACAAATGAAACATCTTCTGCTTACCTATTTAACAAGGAAGATGATATTTTTTCTGAAGGTATTACAAATACAGTTCTAACTAATATAATTGAAGCTTCAGAAAAGTATGAATCCAAGAGATATAAGGATTTTAAAGGAAAAGATAATACATATAATTTTATATTTTACAGTATTACTGATGCAATTGATTATTCTTTTTATATTTATAACAAGGTTATTGAAGCAAATAAAAATGTTATTGATCCAAGTACAAGAGTATGTTTTACAATTGCCTGTAATTGCTCATATAGTGAAGATTCAGCTGATAATGAATTCGAGATAGCAGGAAAAATGCTGAATCTTGGCGGAGATTCAGAAATAATAGCAAGTGAGCTTTTTAAGGAAAAATATAAGGCATTAAAGGAAGAAACAAACCTTCGGTTTGAGTCTAAAGGTATTTATGAAGTTGATAATAAGCAGTTGGAAATATTTCAGATTAAAGTATCCACCTATAAAACTAATAAATAAATCAGTCACAATTTGATCACTGCTGTAATTTTATAAAATATTTTTAAAAAAAGATGTTATCTTATCGGTTAGTGTATGAATTGCTGCGCCGATAAAAAATCCTGACAGAATCAATGTAATGTAGGGTTTTAAAATTTGAATGTAAGAAATTCCAGCTTTTCCGGCATTAATCATTTTTAATGCCAGATTAGTTCCAAAATAGTTGTATATAAAGAAATTTATTCCAATAAAAATCAATAATATAATGCCTACTAGATAAATACATCTTAAAGCAGGTCCTAATAAAAGGCCATGAGAGAACTTTGATCTGTGCCTGAAGATTTTTCTGTAAGGCAGCCAAATCCATTTTATGAGTCCCCATCTTTTATATTGTGTGCTTTTAGCATCAAGATCCGGTCCGAACATTAACTGGCTGAAAAGAATACAAATGGTTAAAATTAAACATTTTATAAAGTTAAAATTTAACAAAATGTATCCTGTAAAAAATATCGGAATGATCGATATTATAGCTATTTTATCGTGTATTTTTCCAGAAGGCATGCATTATACCAAGTTGCAATCAAGTACCGACTTGATTGCAACGCCGGTGGGTGAAGCGGGAGCGACGCAAAGTATAACTATATGATTACAATATTCAGGAAAAACTGAATCAGCTGCGATGAGTTGGTGAATGCAGGTTTTTACTGAATATTGGTTCAATTTGGTACTTTGATAGCTCATTCTTATTACCTTTGTATGATAAATGGTACAGCTGCGTTTTCTACTCCATTGACAAGGATAACTGCTTCATATTTACCTGACGGCCATTCAATGTAGGGCTTTTTGAGTGATATAACAACATTCTTAGAACCCTGTCCTGAAAATTTTGTGGAGTTAACAGGTAATTTTTCATTGTTTTGCATAATATAAAACCAGTTTACTTCTATATTTTTGTCTTTTGTTGCATTTACAAGTTCAATACAACTGTATATAAACGGAGTATTAGGTTTGAAAAAATTTTTGACGCTTAAAGCAATGTTATTTTTGAGATCAACTTCATCCGTTATTGAAACTCGTCCAATAATCCCTTTGCCTATGGCAGGATCATTTAATAGGAATATTTCATCTTTAATATTGTTTATATAAGGATCATTTGGACGTAAAAGTAAGTATTTTAGCAGATTATCCCGGGCTTTTTTTTTGTTAAAAGATTTATATGCTTTGCCTAGATTAAAATATGCATCTGCATATTTGTCGTCTATTCTGGTTGTTTTTTCCCAGGCTATTATTGCCTCATTTCTTTGATTATTTTTGATATAAGCAAGTCCAAGATTATAATAGCCTAACGCCAGCTTTGGATATGATTTTGTTAACTCTTGTAAATCCTTTATAGCACCATCAATTTCACCAACTCGTATTTCTTCTATGCTTTTATCAAGCAAAAATTTAGCATCTGTTGGGATAGCATTATTATTTTGAGCAACTTTAGAAGAATTATTTCGGCTGAATGAACATCCGCTAAATAATATCGCTATTAATATCAGGTTTATTACTATTTTTTTCATATAATATGCTTTATGGTAAATAATAAAAATGTAAACAAACTTAAAATGTTAAGAAAAAATAACATGAAACAGTTTTATGATGCATAATAATTATAGGTTGGAATGCTTCTAAAGTTATGTCTGCTTTATTGTATAATTTTGTATTAATTTAAGCAAATAATAAGGAAATTATGGCTTTAGATTCATGTTATTTGTATTATATTGTATAATTCAGTTTTAGTTGTATTGTAAAGATTGGGGATGAAATTGACAACTGCTATATATCCGGGAAGTTTTGATCCAATAACTAATGGGCATGTTGATGTATTAAGACGTGCATCGAAGCTTTTTGAGAATATTATTATTGCAGTTTTGGAAAACCCGTCAAAAACACCTTCTCTTCCAGTAAATGACAGAATAAAGCTGATAAAAGATTCAATTTCAGATTTAAAGAACGTTAATGTAGACACTTTTAAAGGTTTAACTGTTGATTATGCCCGCAAAAAAAACGCTCAAGTACTAATTAGAGGTTTAAGAGCTGTATCAGACTTTGAACATGAAATGCAGATGGCGCAAATGAATAAAAATCTTTATCCTGATCTTGAAACAATTTTTCTGGTTCCAAGTGTTGAAAACAGTTTTCTCTCATCAAGTCTTGTTAAAGAAGTATCTGCGTTTGGAGGAGATATTTCACAGATAGTTCCTGAGTCTGTCAACAATTATTTTAATAGGCAAACATAATATAACATTACATTATAGGTATAAATGGACACACAGTAATAACATAAAGCGAGGTAGTTAGAATGACCGTAAGCAATATTTACAAACTTCTTGACAAATTAGAAATGAAAATCTTAAAAGGAGTGCCAATACCACTTACTCCATGGGTAATCGTTAATCATGAAATGATTATCGATGTTCTGGATAAAATCAGAGCGTCAATTCCAGGTGAAATACAGGAAGCTCATGGTATTATCAAAAAACGTGAAGAAATTCAGTCTGAAGCACAGAAACTGGCTAATCAAGTTCTTATGGAAGCAAAACATCAGTCTGAATCAATGCTTAGTGAATCTGAGCTCTTAAGAGCAGTTCAGGCAGAAGCAGACAGAATTAGGCAACAGGTTATAACTGATTGTGAATTGCTTAAAAATCAGACTCAGGATGAAGCTGAAATGGTTAGATCAACAGCAATTAACGAAGCTATTTCCATAAGAGAAGGTTCTGATAGATATGCTGAAGCTGTTCTTGCAAACCTTGAAAGAGATTTAGCTGAACTTCATGAAGTTGTCAGAAATGGACAAAAGCACCTTGCAAAAATCAAGGCAGAATCTATTGCAGCTCTGGCTGCTCAAAGATCAAGAGGTCCTATATCTGCAGCTAATATTCAAAATCAAAAATAGAATTTAACTATTTTTATTTTAATCAATCAGCTTTTTATATTTTAAGCTTTATTACTGTATTTGTACCTTGTTCAGAGATATATAGTATTCCTGATTTATCAATATAAATATAATAAGGTTTGTTAATACCCTTAAGGACAGAGATGATCTTTCCTTGAGGGTTAATTTTTACTATTTCATTTGAAAGATAACTTGCAACATAAATATTCCCCGAGTAATCGGCTGCTAGACCAATTGGTCCATTAATCGGAGCGCCTTTTGCGATTAATGTTCTTTTTCCATTAGGTGAAATTTGTACTACTGAATTTTCAATGTAATTTGCGACGTATAAATTATCTTTTGAGTCCTTTGTTATTCCTGTAGGTCCATTGAAACTTTTTATTACAACTTTTGAAAGTTCTTTTTTTGCAGGTATTTCAACTTTTTTTGGAGCAGTTTTTGCAGCTATAGTTTGGGATGCTTTTTGAACTGCATTAAGTTCACTGATTTTTAGATTTGCTTTTTTAATTAATCTTTGTGATTCAATATATTTGGTGCTGCTTGAAGAAACAAGACTTAAATAATCCAGAGCTTTTTTATAGTTGGTTCTTTGAAAGTAAATGTAGCCGACTTTATAAACAGTTTCGTCATCGTTTGAATCTCTTTTAACCAGTTCTTCGTATGATTCAAGTGCTTTATCTTTATTGCCGAGATATTCGTATAAAGAGCCAAGATTATAATAAGCATCTGTAAAGGAAGGGTCAGTAGTGATTGCTTTTCTGAATAAGAGTACTGCTTCCTGATAATTACCATTTTTACTTAAATCTACACCTTGATTGTAACTTCTCACTGCATCAGGATCGTATGCATATGATGAATTTGCCCATAAATATGTTAAAGCTATTATAAGGATAATAATTAATGGCTTTAAGCTTTTATTTAATTTCATAATAACCCCTTTGTCTCAAATTAATGAATTGATTGTATTTAATTATATAATAATTTTAAAATCAGGCATAATTGTTAATAAATTATAAATATAATCAGATCGAGATTTTATAATTAACAGAGATTATGCAATAAATAGTTAACGATTATATTTATAAACTTGAATTGCTAATTAATTTTTTAGCGGCTGAAATAAATTCAGGATAACACCCTATTTAAGGGGTTTATTATAATGCTGTATGATTACTACCTGCTCTGTCCATATAATAATCCCTGATCGTAGTTGAATTGTGGTGTGATTTGAGCAGGTTTTGAGAATAAGCTGCTAAAGAAGTTTTTAATTTTGCTAAATACTGAATTATCTGAATTTTTTTCAAGTCCATATGCAGCTATGCCATGATTTGGTGAATATTGAGGTATTGAGCTGTCCCTTGTTGAATATACTTCTTTCACTTTCTCATCAAGATTAGCGGGATTTATAAGATATAAGCTTGAGGCATAATCCATTTCAGGATCTTTTATTCCGTTATTATGTGCCAGCCAGAATTTAACTGATTCTCTATATGCATCCTGTTCTTCTTTAATGGATGAATATGGATCTCTGTCTTTGGCATGTACTGCTTCATGTGTAAGATATGCGGCAATAACTTCAGGTGCTGCCCATATATATTTATTTGTGACCGTTATGGTTTTTTTATCGTTTTCATACTGGGCAATGTTTGGATGTCCGCTCATTGAGTTTGTTTCACCAAATTGTAGTGTAATACCTTCAAGATCTTTTGTAATGGATTCAGGACAATAGGTCATAACAAGATTTCTGGCTTTTTCCAGGTTTTCTGCTGACTGTTTGTTCAGTTCTTCTTTTGCAGTTTTTGGGCTGGTTTTTGCCAGAAATTGATTTTCAATTTCTTTTATCGATCTTTTTGCTAAATCATATCTGGGATCAATATCTAAAGCCTTTTGATAATATTTTCTGGCTTCATTGAGATTATTTGTTTCTTTATAACATTCACCAAGATTTGTCAGTGCTTCAACATCATTAGGAGAAATTTTTAGAAGTTCTTCATATGTTAAAATTGCTTTTTCTTTATTTCCATCGCTATTATAAGCTTTAGCAAGATTGAAATATGCATCTGCATAGTCTGGCTTTAATTCGATTGCTCTTTTATACAGCTGAATGGCCTTTTTGTATTGATTATTTTGCAGTTGATTATTTCCTGCCTGCTTAAGAGATTCTGCCTGCTTTTGAGAAATATATTCCTGAGATTGCCAAAAACTATCAATAGTATTTACCTGCTCGTTTAAAGAAGCAGTAAAGTTTGGATTAGATATGACAGGATTGCTATTCATATTAGTAATAGCACAATTATTGTAAAAATTTACAAATCCTTGAGTTTTCATTATTTTGAAATAACTTCCTTCCGCCTTACCAATTATGAATGATTTTAAAATCATTCATAATTATATAAAAACATTCAAAGTTAGAAATTTGCTATTTAATTACTATTAAATATAAAAAACTTAACAAATTGATTAATGCGATCATCTTGCTTGTGAAATTAAAAAATTACAATATATAATTTTTTGAATTTTTTTTGCATATTTTTTTATAGAATGCTGTTTAAAAATTTGGAAAATTCAAAAAGCATAACTCCAAATGCAATTAAGGCAAAGGATATGGCAGGAAATAAGAGAACTATCATTTTTTCCATAGTTTTATCTTTCATAATAAAATTAATTTTAAGGCATTTAAATTAAATGTAAAAAGTTTTATTTTTTTATATAATGCCGTTCTATGATAAAGTTATATTTAAAACTTTATCATAATTATATAATGTAAAGTTTATCTGTTATTATTTTAATGGATAGTGTTCGAAAATATCAATTTAATTTATTAAACATAATAAAAGGTATTAAAGAAAAAAATTTGATTTTAATCAATAATATTTGATAAAACAGAAAGGAGAACAAAGTGGAGAGAGAAGTGGTTGATGTTGTAGTTGTAGGAGCTGGTCCTGCGGGAGTTGCTGCTGCTATAACACTTGCAAAATCCGGAAAAGAAGTAGTGGTTCTTGAAAGGGGAGATTATCCCGGTAGTAAAAATGTTTTCGGAGGGGCAATTTATACAAAGCCAACTGCTGAAATTTTCCCTGAGTTCTGGAAATCTGCTCCTGTAGAAAGATATAACGTAGAACATAGATTTGCTCTACTGGGTGATAATGATGGAACAGTTGTTGGTTATAGAAATGAAGAGCATGCTCAGGAAGGTCATTATAACAGTTTCACTGTTGTAAGGGCAAAATGGGATAGATGGTGTGCTGAACAGGCTGAAAAAGCTGGTGCTTTCATTGTTCCTCAAACTTTGGTTACCGAATTAATCAAGGAAAATGGCAAGGTTGTCGGAGTAAAAACCGAGCAGGAAGAATTTTATGCAAGAATTGTTATTGTTGCTGACGGTGTAAATTCATTACTTGCAAAGGATGCAGGATTTCATCCTGAACTAAAACCTGAAGCAGTGGCATTAGGAGTTAAGGAAGTAATTAAGCTGCCAAAAGAAAAAATTCAGGACAGATTTAATCTTGAAGGAGACAGTGGAGTAATATATACGGTTATTGGCGGTCCTATGCAAAATATGCTTGGACTTGGTTTTATATATACAAATATTGATTCAGTTGTTGTTGGTCTCGGTGTATCATTAAGCGAATTTCAACATAAGACAATTAAGCCTTACGAGCTTCTTAATCAGTTCAAAGAGCATCCTGTAATAAGACCGCTTATTGCAGGTGGTGAACTGCTTGAATATTCAGCACATCTTATTCCTGAAGGTGGATATAATTCAATGCCTCCTCTTTATAGTGATGGTGTCATGATAGCCGGTGATGCTGCAATGCTTGTTAACAATATTCATTGGGAAGGTACAAATCTTGCTCTTATGAGTGGTAAATATGCAGCAGAAGCTGCTATAAAGGCACTTGAAACAGATGAATTTTCGGCTAATTCTCTATCTGTATATCAGAAAAAGCTTGAAGAAAGTTTTGTAATGAAAGATTTAAAAAGTTATAAAGATGTAATGAAATTTGCTGAGAAAAATTCTAATATATTAATGGGATATTATCCGAATAAAGTTAATGAATTTTTCAATCAATTTATAAGCGTTGATGGTATTCCTAAAAAAGATAAATATAGATCATTTATTGGAAACGCTCTGAAGGAAAGATCTATTCCTAAAATGATTGGTGACTTTATTAAATTTGCAAAAGTTGGCGGAGGTGTTTTACTGAAATGAGCGATGAAAAGAAATTAATTCCGGAACATATTGACGATAAACTTTTTACAGTTAAATATAATGCAGGAAAAGAAACACACTTGGTTCCAAATCAGGATGATTGTAAAAAATGTAAAGATAAGCCATGTACGAGTTTTTGTCCGGCGCATGTATATGATTGGGACGTTGAGCAAAACAAGCTCCTTGTTGGATTTGAAAATTGTCTTGAATGCGGGGCATGCAGAATTGGTTGTACATATCAAAGTATTTCATGGAAATATCCGTCAGCCGGTTGCGGAGTTTCTTTTAAACATGGATAATAGATGTAATAAAAGTTTTATATAACTCGATATTAAAAAGGAATTTTGTAAATGACTGAATTCAAATACGATATGAATGCAAGAAGGTGGTATGATAGAGATCCTGTGCTGTCTAAAGCCATGAAAATACTTGAAACTTCCGATGATAAGCTTCAAATACAGGTTGCCATAAATCTAATAAAGGTCATAATGGAGCATCACATAGAAGAAAATGAATATAGTTCAGTTGATGATATGATCAAGGCAGTTGAAAATGGCAAATTAAATAAAGGGAGTGCCAGATGGTATGACATTGATCATACTCTCAGGACAGCTATACAAATGCTTGAAAACTGTTCACTAGAGATGCAGAGTAAGGTTGCTCGGGAAATAGCAACTCTTGTGAAAGAACAATTTTGTGATGAAGATGAAGACGAGGGACTTGATATCTGATTGTTTACATGATAATCAATTAAGTATCAGAAAGTTACCCCCATCAAATATTAACCCTGGCAAATTTAATGTCAACTATGAAGTAAGCTTGTGCAAAGCTTCATTTTAGGTATTGATATTATATTATGCTATTTTTGAGAACTTAACCGGATAGAAACAAATTCATTATTAATTTGTAATATCAAAGGAAAGAGTTCTTGATATTTTGGTTCTTTTTTTGTTAGATGAATAGAAGTGTTTAACAAAAAACAATTATATTTAATTAGTTAAAGATTATGAATAATAAAGAAAGGTTGATAAATACGTGGAAGAGCAACAAGTAAAAAGAGGACGTCGCTCACGTGACGAGTCCAAAAGAGATGGTCAGAACGTTGAAAAACCAGTTTCAGAATGGAAAGAAAAAGTTGTACAAATTCGCCGTGTTACAAAGGTTGTAAAAGGTGGTAAAAAACTCAGTTTTAGAGCTGTAGTTATAGTTGGCAACGGTAAGGGACAAGTTGGAATCGGTATTGGAAAATCAAATGAAGTTATCGGTGCAATTCAAAAAGGTGTTGCTGAAGCTAGAAAAAATCTTATTACAGTTCCAATCTTTAAAACGACAATACCTCATCATATATTAGGAAAAGCAGGTGCAGGCAGAATAGTTTTAAGGCCGGCTGCTGTGGGTACAGGTATCATTGCAGGTGGTGCTGCAAGGGCTGTACTTGAACTTGCAGGTATAGAAAACATATTATGTAAATCATTAGGTTCAGACTCTACTCTAAATGCAGCAAGAGCTACAATTAATGCTCTTTCAAGTCTACGTTCATTCAGAGATGTCGCAGCAGCAAGAGGTTTATCCCTTATGGAAATGTTGGGATAAGCAGGTAAAGGAATAAAATAATGACAAAAAATAAACAAATAAAAGTAACACTTAAAAAAAGTCTAATCGGAGCTTCTGAAACTCAAAAAAGAACAGTTAAAGGGTTAGGTCTTTCAAAGCTTAATGCAACAGTGACCCATTATGATACCCCTATAATCAGAGGCATGGTCAATAAAGTTCCACATCTTCTTTGTGTAGAAGAATAAATTATAACTATTCCCGGAAAGATAATTTAAATAAAGGTAATGAAAATGGAAAATACAAGAATAGAACTATGTGACTTGAAACCTGCTGAAGGTGCAACTCATAAAGTAAAAAGAGTAGGACGCGGACGCAGTTCAGGACATGGTAAAACCAGTACAAGAGGTCATAATGGTGAAGGTCAGCGTGCAGGAAGAAGCAAAAAACGTGGTTTTGAAGGCGGCCAAATGCCAGGTTACAGAAAATTTCCTAAATTAAAAGGTTTTGAATTAGTCAGACCTATTATATATGCAGAAATGAATGTTTCACAGCTTGAAAAATTCACAGAAGATGTGATTGATATAGAAATGCTTATCGAAAAACGTTTCTTTAGCAAAAAATATGAAGCTTTAAGAGTACTAGGAAATGGAGAACTAACTAGAGCTGTTAAAGTAAAAGCACGCCATTTTACTGAATCTGCAAAGCAAAAAATTGAAGCGGCGGGCGGATCAATTGAGGTAGTATAAAATGGCAAAAGTTAAAGTGCCTACAATGGATGATGTTGCAGGAATGTGGCAGGCTTCTGGTTTAAAAGAAAAGTTAATATTTACTTTTTTAATGATTGCTGTGTTCCGTTTCGGGACACAGATTCCTATTTTTGGGATTAATCCTGATGTATTTAAAAATTTAGGTGCAGGTGGTAATAATATTATTGGTCTTTTAGATATGTTTTCGGGTGGTGCACTAGGAAATGTGTCTATATTTGCTCTCGGTATTGGTCCTTATATTACCGCTTCTATTATTATGCAACTTCTTGCAGTTGTTATTCCCCATCTTGAAAACTTACAAAAGGAAGAAGGAGAAGCAGGTAGAAGAAAATTATCCCAATATTCAAGATTTTTTACAGTAGGTCTGGCAATTTTTCAGTCATTTATATTAATGACTTATTTATCACGTGTTCCTGGTGCCATCCTTACAAGTTCAAGTACACCAATTATTTTTATTGCGGCAGTAATTGCTTTAACAGCAGGTTCTGTATTTATTATGTGGCTTGCAGAACTCATTACTGAAAGAGGCATTGGTAACGGTGGTTCAATTTTAATCTTTGTAGGTATTATATCAAGAATCCCCTTTTATGCAGAAAAGACCGCAACACTGGTTGCTCCTGATCCGGGTAAACAATTAGCTTTAGTCGTACTTCTGGCAATATTCATGGCGACAATAGTTTTTATTATTATTATGCAGGAAGCAATAAGGAAAATTATTATTGTCAATGCGAAAAGACAGGTTGGAAATAAAGTATACGGCGGAGTTAGTACTCATATTCCTTTTAAACTTAATCCGGGCGGAGTTATGCCTATTATCTTTGCAGTAGCTATATTATTATTTCCTACAACTCTTCTAAATGTTGTAGGTCAAGCTCAATTACCACCAGGATTTCTTAAGGATGCAATTAATTTTCTGAGCCTTGAACTTTTAAGTCCAAATTCATTTACTTATCATGCCCTTTATTTTCTATTGATTGTTGGTTTAACATTCTTTTATGCTTCGATAATGCCTAATATGCAGCCTAAAGAAATTGCTAACAATCTTAAAAAATATGGAAGTTCTATTCCAGGTATAAAGCCAGGTAAACCGACTGCTGATATTCTGGATAAAATACTCGGTAGAATTACTTTTATAGGAGCATTAGGACTTGGTTTAATTGCTCTTATACCCGGCATAGCAAGTACTGTAACGGGTATTACTACATTGCAAGGGCTAGGTTCTACTTCATTAATAATTATGGTTGGTGTAGCGCTTGATTTTATTAATCAAATTAAAACACATTTGTTGGCTAGGCAGTATGAAGGATTTTTAAAGTAATGAAAAATGAATTTATTTTTCTGGGAGCCCCTGCAAGTGGAAAAGGAACTCAAACTAAAAAACTGGCTGAAGATCTTAGTATACCGCATATTGATACGGGTGGCATGTTAAGAACAGCAGTAGCTGATGGAACTGAATTTGGTAAAATTGCAAAATCATATATGGATCAAGGAAAGTTGGTTCCTGCTGAAATAGTAGTAGGAATTGTCAGAGAAAGATTGCATAAATCTGATTGTAATAATGGATTCATTCTTGATGGTTTTCCAAGAAGTATTGAACAGGCAGAAGCGCTTGAAAAAATCCTCGGTGAAATAAATAATAATGATGCTAAAACATTGGTAGTTAATATTGATACATCAGAAGATGTTTTAATTGAGCGTATTATTAATCGCAGATCATGTAAAGATTGTGGTGCTATATACAATATTAAATTCTTACCGGCTAAGGTAGCTGGAATTTGCGATAAATGCGGCGGTGAATTAGTACAGAGAAAAGATGATACGGAAGGGGTTGCAAAAAGCAGGCTTGAAACATATAAAATGCAAACTCAGCCTTTAATCAAGTTTTATAGTGATAAAAATATCCTTGTGAATATTGATGGTAACAGAGAAGTTGATCAAATTTATGAAGATATAAAGCAAAATATATAGTCTTAAGTTAAATTATAAAGTGAAAAGACATGATAACTCGAAAATCAAGACATGAAATTTCTTTAATGCGCAGTGCAGGATGCATTGTTGCAGAAGCGTTATATGAAATGAAGTCTGCTGTTAAACCCGGTGTTTCAACAGCAGAACTTGATAAAATTGCTTATAATATCATCAGAAATAATCATGCTATTCCAACTTTTAAGGGGTATCATGGTTTTCCGGCATCTATTTGTGCTTCTATTAATGAGCAGGTAGTTCATGGGATTCCCAGCAATGATATTCTTCTTAAAGAAGGTGATATTATCAGTCTTGATGTCGGGGCTACATTTAAAGGTTTTGTTGGGGATTCTGCAATTACGGTTCCGGTTGGAATAGTTGAACCTGAACTTTTGAAATTAATGGAAGTTACTGAACAAGCTCTTTATGATGCCATTAAGAAGATGATTGTGAATAATAATCTTTCTGAAGCTTCAGGCGCGATAGAAGATTGCGCAAATCAACATGGTCTTGGTATTGTAACGACATATGGTGGGCATGGTGTTGGTCACAGCATGCATGAAGATCCGTTTGTTTTTAATTACAGAACAGGTATGCCTGGACCTGTCTTAAAATCGGGGATGACAATTGCTATTGAACCTATGTTTAACATAGGAACAGGAGATGTCCATACTCTTGAAGATGAATGGACTGTTGTGACTAACGATAATAAACCTTCTGCACATTTTGAACATACTGTACTTGTTGCTGATGATGGACCAGTAATACTCACTCTTGCAAAGTAGGTCAAAAAAATCATTAAAAAATGTAAACATAAATCTTTCTTGTAAGTAAAGATCTTCAGGATTTGATAGCGAAATTTAAACTGTCTGAATAACAATATATTTCATCTTTTGTTTTTATAAAAATGTATTGATTTTTTTATAAAGATAGAGAGGAAAGAAATGTTCGAACATGTTTAGTTGGGCAATCTGGATATTCAGCTGTAAAATCTGTTGGTGATAAAAAAGTTGTTTCAAACATTTCATTGGGTCATGATAATTTATCTTTTGGAAAACTTTCTCCCAGTCAGACTGATGTTTATGTTTGTTTAAAAAGAGCAAAAAAGTTATGTAGTACAAAAGGGAAAAGACAAGTTAAGAAACCATTTACTCTGGAAAGGGAAATGGCTAGAATGTAAAAACTTGCAGAGAGGCTTAATTCTATCAGGTATAATTAGCGAAATTGTCAAAAAAATTAATATTAGTATAAACCTGCAAATTAATGCAGGTTTAATTTTGTTTTAAAGTATAAAACCTGTCAGGCAAAATTTGTTTGTATTATAATTTTAACTGAGCAAAGTTTACCTGAATAATGACAGTTCCAAAAAAATAGACTTTTTATTTATGCCAATTTAATAATATATTTAAAGTTTTGACAAAAGCCGAATACGGCATGAGTGATTGTTGGTTTTTTGAAGGGCGGTCACATCTTCATGATATTCTGAGGATGGCGAACTTAAGGAAAAAATTAACTCGTTCATGTATAGTGTTTGTTTACAAAGACTGGATGAGCTTTCTCAAAATTTTAAAAACCCCTTGTAAATTGACATGTTCCCTGTAAAATTATATTGGGTGTGTGTATATCATTATTAAAATTTTATGTATTACTAGTTAAATCGAGGTATTAATGGCAAAAGATGTAATCGAATTTGAAGGAAAGATAATAGAGTCTTTACCAAATGCCATGTTCCGTGTTGAATTAGAAAACGGGCATATGGTTTTAGCTCATATATCGGGGAAGATTAGGAAAAATTTCATTAGGATTTTGCCGGGAGACAAGGTAAAAGTAGAATTAACTCCTTATGATTTAACAAGAGGACGCATTACATACAGATTGAAAGGATAATATAATGAAGGTCAGAGCATCAGTAAAGAAAATATGTGATAAATGTAAGGTTATTAGAAGAAAAGGACGTGTTGCTGTAATTTGTGAAAATCCTAAACATAAACAAAGACAGGGATAAAATAATTGGTTTATTGATTAAACTGCTTAAAAAATCATCGATGATCTGTAGTCTACAGGATGATCGTTAAATAATAAAAGTACCAGTGGTACTAAACTATTACAAAAACGTAGTTTAATCAGAATAAAAACTTGAATGTTTTTTATGTTTTGATTAAATTAATATTTCAAACAGATATTATTTATTAAATTAAGTGTTAACAGAGAAGTAAATTAAAGATACAAAAGGAGATATAAATGGCTAGAATTGCTGGAGTTGACTTACCTCGTAACAAAAGAATGGTAATCGCTCTGACATATATATATGGTATAGGGCCAAGCATTTCGGAGAAAATTCTTGCTAATTGTAAAATTTCTCATGATACAAAAACAGATAATCTTACTGAAGATGAAATTAACCGTCTCAGAGAAGAAATTGACAAGTATCAGATAGAAGGTGACTTAAGAAGAGTTATTGGTCAAAATATTAAAAGATTGGTTGAAATTAACTCGTATAAAGGAATGCGTCATCGTCGTGGTCTTCCGGTTCGTGGGCAAAGAACAAAAACAAATGCCAGAACAAGACGCGGCAGAAAAGCCGGTCCTGTATCCAGGAAGAAATAAACAATTATTTAATAATATCAGGAGAATATAATTAATTATGGCAAAGGCAGTTAAAGCAAAGACAAAGAAAAAAGAAAAAAAGAATGTTGTTCAGGGTAGAATACATATTCAATCAACATTCAATAATACAATCGTTACATCAACAGATTTACAGGGCAATGCATTAGCATGGGCCAGCGCTGGAACATCAGGATTTAAAGGCGCAAGAAAAGGAACACCTTTTGCAGCTCAGTCCGCGGCAGAATCTGTTGCAAAAAAATCCATGGAACAGGGAATGAGAACAACGGAAGTTTATGTTAATGGTCCTGGGTCAGGCAGAGAAACTGCTATAAGGGCTATTCAGGCTGCAGGACTAGAAATATCCTTAATCAAGGACGTTACACCAATCCCTCACAATGGATGTCGTCCACCCAAGAAAAGAAGAGTATAATATTCAGATAACTATAAAGGAGGCCACGAATTGGCTAGATATATAGGCCCAGTTTGCAGATTATGCAGAAATGAAAATCAGAAACTTTTTCTAAAAGGAAATCGTTGCAATTCACCAAAATGTGCAGTGTCAAAACGGCCATATGGTGCAGGTCAGCACGGTCAAAGCAGAAAAAAACTTTCTGAATATGCAATTCATTTAAAAGAAAAACAAAAAGTGCGTCGTACATATTTAGTTCTTGAAAAACAGTTTGCAAGATATTTTAACGAAGCTGAGCGTAAAAAAGGTGTTACAGGTACAATATTGTTGCAGCTTCTTGAATCTAGATTTGACAATATTCTTTTTCAAGCCGGATTTTCAGCTGGTCGTAAACAAGCAAGACAACTTATCAGACACAGACATTTTGTGATTAATGGAAGAGTTGTTGATATACCATCTTACAGGTTAAAGGCAGGTGATGAAATTGCTGTTAGAGCTAACAGTGTTAAATTACTTAAAGAAATTATTGAAGATACAGCAGCTTCAGCTGAACCAAAGTGGATGTCAATTGACAAATCAGGGTTAAAAATAAAAGTTGATTCCTTACCGGAAAGAGCGGATTTAGACCCTAACATTAAGGAACAACTTATTATTGAATACTACTCTAAGTAATATCTAGGAGGTTATAACACCGATTATGGATTTAAAAATAAGATGCGTTAATACAACAACTGATTCGGATGGTTCAATTTATGGAAAATTTGTTATTGAGCCGTTAGAGCGTGGATATGGTACAACAATTGGTAATTCACTAAGAAGAGTGCTTCTTTCAAGCATGGAAGGTGCTGCGGTGACATCTGTCAGAGTGGAAGGAATAACACATGAATATACTTCCATTCCTGGAGTTGTTGAAGATGTAATTGATATAATGCTGAACCTTAAAGGACTTGTTGTTAAAACAGAAAGTAAGGAACCACAGCATTTAAGACTAGATATTGATAAGTCGGGTCCTGTGCTTGCAAGTGATATACAACTTCCTGCAGGCGTTAAGGTTATTAATCCAGACTGGTTAATATGTACAATTGCAGAAGGCGGAAGCATTCATGCAGATATTATTATCGAAACAGGTAAAGGTTATGTAACAACTGATATCTTAAAAGACAGCAGAACAAGCTTGCCGATTGATATGCTTCCTATAGATGCTGCTTATATGCCTATCAGAAGAGTTAGTTATACGGTTGAAAATACACGTGTAGGACAAATTACCGATTACGATAAACTTATACTTGAAATATGGTCAAATGGAAGTATTGATGTAAGTGTAGCGCTTAGTCAAGCAGCTAATTTGCTTATTGAACATTTCCTTGCAATTGCTTCATTGACAGGTCAAACAACAATGGTTGGTGCTCCTCAAGCACCGGTTGAACCTAAACCTGAAACAACAGCACCTACAATTGGTATAGAAGAATTGGATCTTTCAGTAAGAGCATACAATTGCCTTAAAAGAGCCAGTATTAACTCATTGACCGATCTGTTGCAGAAATCAGAAAATGATCTTCTTAACATTAAGAATTTCGGTAAAAAATCATCTGATGAAGTAATAGAAAAGTTATCGGCATTTGGATTAAAACTTGCTCCAAATCCGGAAACACCTGTAGAAGAGCAGTAAGTTCAGAATCTATGACCTTTTATAGAATTTAAGAGTATACAAGTTTCTATTAAGACAAGTCTAGATATAAAACTGAATAACAATGTAGAAAGTAAACAAAGGATAAATAAAAATGAGACACCAGTGCAAAAGGCATCTATTAAGTAAGCCTCAGGATCAAAGAAAAGCTCTTTTAAGATCTTTAGCCACTTCATTATTTCTGCATGATGAGATTAAAACAACAATGGCTAAAGCAAAAGCATTGAAAGAGTATGCAGAACATATAATTACTCTTGCAAAAAAAGGTGATCTCCACTCAAGAAGACAAGCTTTAGCACTTATGTATGATGTTTCAATAGCAGGATTTATTTGTCCTGATTGCGGAAAAATGTTTACTGAAAGTGAAGAAGGCAAATGTGAATGTGGTGGTAAACTTGCAGAATCAACCGTTATACGTAAGTTATTTTCTAAAACAGCAAAGAATTATACAGAAAGAAATGGCGGTTATACCAGAATCTTCAGATTACCTCCAAGACGTGGGGATGCCGCTGAAATGGCACTTATTCAACTGGTATAGTGTTTTATATGAACAATATTGAGATACAAGATATAAAAAATTATCATAAATCACAGAATACAAGGTGCGAGAAATTTATTTCTTGCGCCGATTCTGTCTTTAGATATGTTTTGGTAATTGAGTATCTTGGCGGTTCTTTTGCCGGTAGTCAGGTACAACCGGGACAAAGAACAGTACAGTCCGAAATAGAATCTGTATTAAATGTTTTGACGGGACATGATGTTAAAACAGTTTTTGCAGGAAGAACTGACAGAGGAGTACATGCAAAAGGGCAGGTAGTACATTTTGATCTGCCTTTTGAAATTGATACTTATAAATTTATTCATTCAATGAACTCTGTTTTACCTGCTGATATAAGCATAATATCTATTAAACAAACTGAAAGAGATTTTCATAGCCAAAGAAGCGCTCAATATAGATGGTATAAATATACAATTAATAACAGGCAGCAGCGTTCAAGTTGGTTCAATAATGCTCTTCATATCAGTCAGGAGCTTGATATAGACAATATGAACAAGGCATTAAGTTATTTAATCGGAAAACATGATTTCAGCAGTTTTAAAAGTTCAAACAGTAGTAATCCTGCTAAAGAGTGCATCTTTCATCGTGCGATATGTTTAAAAGATGCAGGAATTATTTACATAGACTTGATTGCTGATAGATTTTTATATAATATGGTAAGGATAATAGTTGGTACAGTTATTTGTATCGGCAAGGGAAGTTTCCCCCCTGAGTATATGCTCGAAGTTTTGGAAGCAAAAGACAGAACAAAAGCAGGCCCTACGGCAAGGCCAGAAGGTTTGGTTTTAATGTCGGTTGGTTATAATAATAAGTATAAAATTAATGATGAATTAAATAAGGAGGCTATTAAAAATGAAAACTTACTCTGCAAAGCCTCGTGAAGTTGAAGCAAAGTGGTATATAATTGATGCGAATGGCAAAACTTTAGGTCGTTTGGCATCCATGATTGCTAATATTTTACGCGGCAAGCATAAACCGGAATATACACCGCATGTTGATATGGGTGATTTCGTTATTGTAATTAATGCTGAAAAAATTGAAATAACCGGTAAAAAAGAAACAGATAAGATGTATTATCATCATACCGGGTATCCATCAGGATTCCGTAGTATCAGTTACAGAGATTTAGTTGCTAAACATCCTACCAGAGCTCTTGAAAAAGCTGTGCGTGGTATGATCCCACACAATACATTGGGTGATACACAGTTTAGTAAATTAAAAATATATACAGGACCAGAGCATCCTCATGAAGCACAGCAACCAATTGAGTACAAGGAATTGGAGGTTATTAAATAATGGCGGTAACGGAAAATCGCGGAGTTGGACGCAGAAAATGCGCTATAGCACGTGTTAAGGTAGTACCTGGAAAAGGTAAAGTTATTATTAATAACAGAACCATAAAAGATTATCTTGGTAATCGTCCTTCACTTGAGATGGTGGTATATCAACCACTTGTTTTAACACAAAATGAAACAAAATATGACGTTTATGTAAAAGTTGTCGGTGGCGGTATTAGTTCACAAGCCGGAGCAATCAGGCATGGTATATCAAGAGCTTTATTAGAGTTGAATGAAGAAAATAAACCTGTTTTGCGTTCAGAAGGTTTACTCACAAGAGATGCAAGAGTAAAAGAACGTAAAAAATATGGTCGCAAAAGAGCAAGAAAACGTTTCCAATTCTCAAAACGTTAATATTGAAGAAACAAAAAGAGAAGCTCCTTTCAAGGGAGCTTCTCTTTTTAAATCACTTATTTTTCAATACTAAAACTGAATTTTTGAAATAGATACAGAAATATTATTAGACCTCTATTTTGAGTTTGCAGTGTTCTCTAATAGAGGTCTAACCTATTTTTATAACTATTTCAAAAATTCAGTAAATGTTAGATATTTTGTAATTTATTGATATTGTCATTACGAGGAGGAATGAAAAGACGACGTGGTGATCTAATCAATTTAGGTTATTGGCAAGATTGCCACAGCTTGCATGCAAGTTTCGCAATGACACGTTATTATTTTACAATTAATGATTCGCCTGTCATTTCTTCGGGTTTTTTAATTTCCATAAGATCAAGCACTGTTGGAGCTACATCAACCAAAGAACCTGATTTTTTAAGTTTGATATCAGGATCTTTTGCATTAATAATTGCAAGCGGAACCATATTAGTAGTGTGTGCGGTGTGAGGTTCATTTGTTGTATGATCAATCATTTGCTCAATATTGCCATGGTCTGCTGTTAAAATTATAGTTGCGTCTTCTTCTTTTGCTGTTTTAACAAGATCTTTTAGGCAATTATCGACCGTAGTAACTGCTTTTTTTGCGGCATCAATCTTTCCTGTATGACCTACCATATCAGGGTTAGCATAGTTTACTAGAACAAATTCATAATCATTTGATCTTAATGCGTTCTTGACTTCTTCTGTTATTTCTTTAGCTTTCATTTCCGGTTTTTCGTCAAATGTTATACCTTCATCTGATTTGATTAGCTGTTGTATTTCACCGGGGAAAGGTGTTTTTCTTCCGTTATTAAAGAAGTTTGTTATATGATCAAATTTTTGTGTTTCTGCTACTTTAAACTGTTTCTTTCCTGATTTAGAAAGAACTTCTGATAAAAAGTTTTCAGCACTTTGCGGTTTAAATGCAACCGGTAAGTCAGTTTTTTCAAAATAACTTGTCATACAGGTATAATTGAGATTTTGAGGAACAGTTTTTCTTTCAAATCCTGAAAAATCTTTATTTGATTTTGTCATTGCATCTGTGATTTCTCTTGCTCTATCAGCCCTGAAATTAAAGAATATTACTGAATCTTTATCCTTGATTCTTGAATTTTTATCTCCAATAACTGTTGGTTCGACAAATTCATCATTTATTTTATTTTTATAAGACTGTTCAATGCCTTCTATAGCAGAATCAGCTTTACTTCCGGTACCTGAAAGAAGACAATTATATGCTGTTTCTATTTTACTCCAGTCTTTATCTCTGTCCATGGCGTATATTCTACCCATGACAGATGCGACCGGAGGGTAACCATTTTCTTTAAGTTTTTCTTCTACTTTATTAACAAATCCAACAGCGCTTTGAGGAGGTGTATCCCTTCCGTCAAGGAAAGCATGGACATATACTTTTTCTACGCCCTGCTGTTTTGCCATGTCTATAATTGATAACAGATGATTTAATGAACTGTGAACTCCACCGGTGCTTACAAGTCCCATCAAATGAAGTGCTGAATTATTTTCTTTGGCATGCTGCATTGCTTTAAGCAATTCAGCATTTTCAAAGAAATCACCGTCTTTAATTGACTTGTCTATTCTCGTTAAATCCTGAGAAACAACTCTTCCGCCGCCTATATGAGTATGACCGACTTCAGAATTTCCCATTTGACCTTCAGGAAGTCCGACATGTTCTCCATGTGCATAAAGATTTGTATTGGGACATGTTGCCATTATTTCATTAAAGGTCTCTGGCTTTACCAGGTCCAATGTATTACCGGGATCATTTTCTTTTCCGTTGCCCCATCCGTCTAAAATTGCAAGTACGACTTTTCTTCCGAACGATATGAATGAATTATTATAACTTATAGCTTTTTCATTACTGGAAAATCTGTCTCCTGTTGAAAAAATTTTTTGATAAGAATATCTGCTGTTTTGAATAGAATTATTTTTTTGTATTGGATAAGTTTTCTGTGAAAAATTATTTCCAACGATTCCGGTTTCAAACATTTTACACACTCTCTATTTATGTGAATCACAACTAATAAAATCTCCTCAATCAAAAAAGTTGTTATAAAATCATTGTAAAAGAGTTTTAATTTACAATTTTTAATAAACAGTATGTACAGGATTTTCGAGTATAAGTAAGTTAGTTGTCATAAGGACACTTAGGATTATCCTTGCAAATGCCCAGATGGGTAATATGTTGAACAGAAATATTTTGGTTATATATAAATGTGCATATTCCACTCTCACTCATAAACTGTTTTCATCAAAGATCGGCGCAACCTATCTGCCGGTCTTTTTTCTTTTTGATAAGTTAATACTTTCAGGAGACTAATGGGTATCAGATTATTTAAGTATTAAGGACTGTCCTGTCATTTCTTCAGGTTTTTTAATATCTAAAAGATCCAGCACTGTTGGTGCAATATCAATAAGAGAACCTGTTTTTTTGAGTTGTAAATCTGGATCTTCCGCATTAATAACTGCAAACGGGACTTTGTTTTTTGTATGAGTCGTGAAAGGATTTCCTGTCACTGGATCAATCATACATTCAGCATTACCGTGATCTGCTGTAAGAACTATAGTCGCATCTTCCTCTTTGGCTGCTTTTACAAGTTTTTTAAGACAATTATCAACAGTATTAACCGCTTTTTTTGTGGCTTCAAGATTTCCTGTGTGACCTACCATATCAGAGTTTGCATAGTTAACAATTACAACATCATTATTTTTTAATGCTTTTATCGTTTTCTGAGTTACTTCTTCCGCTCTCATTTCCGGGTTTTTATCATAAGACTGTATTTTTATTGAAGGAACAAGTGTTCTGGTTTCTTTCAAGAAAGGTTTTTCCCTGCTTCCGTTAAGGAAGAATGTAACATGCGCATATTTTTCAGTTTCGGCTACTTTATGCTGTTTTTTACCGGCTTTTGAAAGAACTTCCGATAAATAGTTTTTCGATTCAAGCGGAGGAAATGCAACAGGTAATGTATTTTTTTCATCATACTCTGTCATACAGACATAACAGAGATTTTTAGGAATTTCTTCTCTGTTAAACCCTGAAATACTTTGTTTTGTGAAAGCATTAGTTATTTCTCTAGCTCTATCAGCTCTGTAATTAAAACAAATAATCGAGTCATTATCCTTGATTCTTGAATTTTCATCTCCGGTAACAGTCGGAAGAATAAATTCATCGGATATACCGGCTTCATAAGATTTTTCAATACTTTTAACCGCAGAATCAGTTTCATTCTTAGTGCCCGAAATTAAACAATCATAAGCTTCTTTTACTCTACTCCAGTTATTATCTCTATCCATAGCATAGAATGCACCCATAACAGAGGCTACAGGAGGATAACCAGTTTCTGAAAGTTTATTATCAACTTTTTTAATGAATTCAATGCCGCTTTGATATGCAGTATCTCTGCCATCAAGAAAGGCATGCACATATACATTTTTTATACCCTGCTGCTTTGCCATATTTATAAGAGCGTATAAATGATCTAACGAGCTGTGTGCTCCGTTGGTGCTGACAAGTCCCATAAGATGGAGCGCTGAATTATTATCTTTGGCATTCTGCATCGCTTTAAGTAAAGCAGGGTTTTTAAAAAAATCACCATTTTCAATAGATTTGTTTATTCTTGTTATATCCTGAAGTACAACTCGCCCTCCTCCAATACAGGAGTGGCCTGCTTCAGAATTCCCCAATTGACCTTCAGGAAGCCCAACATGTTCTCCGTGTGCATCAAGCTCAGAAGTTGGACAGGTCGTCATTATTTTATTAAAGTTTACAGGATTTGCCAGTTTTATTGCATTACCATTATTCTCTTCTCTGTTTCCCCATCCGTCCAGTATTGCAAGGACAACTTTTCTTCCAAAAGATATGGAGGGTGTGGAAAAATTCTGATTTTCTGGGAACGAGTTATGCAAACCCTCCATGCAGGCAAAGCCTGCCTTCGAGTTTGCTCCACTCCCGCTGTTGCATGGGAAAATCGAATTTAAGCCCGACATTAGAAAGATGAAAGGTAGTTGTGGCGGCGAGGAGCCGGTACTGCTGCCTTGAAACTGGATCTCGGAGGGTGCGGAAAAATTCTGATTTAATTTTGTAGTTTTTTCATTGCAAAAATAACTTCTTTGCGGAGAATAATTTGTAATTATTCCTGATCCAAACATTTAAAATGCTTTCTCAATTTATTTTAATCATAATTAATAAAATCTTCTGAAA
Organism: Candidatus Gastranaerophilales bacterium; assembly: GCA_028689995.1. GTDB lineage: Bacteria > Cyanobacteriota > Vampirovibrionia > Gastranaerophilales > UBA9579 > JAQVCB01. The sequence continues at coordinate 10,924 of JAQVCB010000013.1, read as the reverse complement.
CAAAAAAGTTGCCATAAAATTATTACTAAAGAATTTTAATTTACAATTTTCAAAATCTTGAATGAAACACAATAGTGATTATGTTACATAGGTACTTATTTTTATAATGGGTCTGCAACCCAAACCCGCCCATATTTTCTTTGTGTGGACAAAGAAAATATGGAAAAAGAAAACCACCCCCGAAAATAATTTCTATTTTTCTAAGTTCACTAGACAGATTTTAAGAGACATAATGTATCGGCTGCGGAATCTCACCAGCAAGCTGGTTCGGTCAGTCCTCGCCCTCCTAAAGACACGTTCACTAAGAAAAATCACGAAATTCTTTTAAGGGGGAATCTGAAATCATCTTTTTAAATAAAAACTAGCAAGAAGTGAATTATGGATTGTTAAAACCTTTTTCAGCAAGGATTTACACATAGCCCCTTCTTCTATTCAACCAACAAACAATTCTGCTTCAATTTAAGTCCAAAAACACTTCTTTCCCATCCCTCCTTAAATAAATAAAGACAAAATGAAAAAGGAGGGGCTATGTGTAAATTCGCCGCCTTAAAAGGTTTTTTACAATCCGTTATGAGCGAGTATTACAGGTAAAATTGTTCCAGCCCCTTTAGAGGTAAGGAAGAACAAGTAATATATATTTATAGTTATAATCAAACATTGTTCTGACGAATTAACAATTTTACTGGTACAAATTAACAAATCAAATCCATATCTCAGCTTAAACAGATTCCTATGTAACATAATCACTATTTTGTTACATAGAGGTAAAAATATTACTTTGCTTTCAGAACATAATAATCGGGGCAGTAAGTTAAATTTACTTTGCCATCATTGCTAAAATACTTTATATAGTTAATTTTAAATTCATTTAAATCTTTTTTTGTCCAGAATCTTTGAGCCATGGCGTTAACACCTATTTGTTTTACATGTTCAAGGACTTCTAATGGACTGTTAAAGTTAAGCTTTTCCATCTCGTTATGAGTGTAAACAGTTTCATAATAATCATTTACAAGATAAATAAGTTCTATAAGGCTGTAAGATTGTAGCTTATTATCTGTTAATTTTGAAATTTCACTAAAATTATCAGGTGAAAAAGAAGTAAAAGCTAATATCCCATCTTTATTAAGGCAGGAATGGAGTTTTTTAAGAAATTCAGGGAGATCTGCCATCCATTGAAATGATGCGTTTGATATTATTAGATCAAGATTTGTTGGAAGGTCTATGTTTTCTGCATCTCCCGGTATGAAAAAAATCTTGCTGGAGAGGTTTTGAACATATTTTTCTGTTTCTTCAACAATATCGTTAACAATTAACTCTTTATGATCAAGATTTTGAATTGTTTGTCTTGTTAAATTACCTGTTCCACATCCAATTTCAAGAATTTTATCAAATTTATTGCCAGCGTTAGTAGTTAAAAAGTTTATAAGACTTAATGCCATTCGTTTTTGAACGGTAGCTTCGTTGTCATAAGTATTAAGACTTCTTTGGAATCTCTTTCGAACAAGTTCTTTATTAATTGCTTGCATATTCAATTATCTCTTCATAATTTTGCCAGCGGAAAAAAGGGTAATGACCTTCTTCTATTATTACTGGATTCGATTTTTCTGTTTCATTCCAAAATCTAATTTGATTTTTTGCAGGAATGATTTTATCGTATTTACCAATGATAACTCGATCAAAACAATTTTTACTACCATTTTCCTTAATTATATAGTTTTGCAAAGTTATTAATTCTCTTTTTTGGTCATTAGCACTTCTTTTTGATTGATTTAGGAGAAATTTTTCAAAATCCTCGTTATTTTTAAACATTCTTTTGTAAAATTTTTCTCTGGTTTCAGCATTAAAATTATTCAAAGTTGCTTCAAAGATGGCTTCCGGTATGCCGTATTTATCATCAATAGGTTTTAAAGTGCCGTTAATTGCAATTGATAAGCTGACATTATTCAGGTATTTTTTTAATTTGTTTGCCGCAAAAACACCCATGGACCATGCAATGATTGTAATATCACTGTAATTTTTTAATTTATCATTGCAAAGTGGGGATAAATCCTGATAATCAGAACATATAAGAATATCATAGTTGGTGGATTTTAAACGCAACAGATGGTTTTCATCCATACTCCAGCCGTTGAAAAACAGGATTAATTTTTTTGAATTGTTATTGATAAGGTAGGTATTCAAAGGGTTTCACCTTTAATAATGTCCGGTATGGTACTGATATCAGTTTTTTCTAATGAGGCTGAAAGTGATATCCGTAACCTTGATGTTCCTTCAGGGACAGAGGGGGGTCTGATAGGAAGAAGCCAGATGCCTGCGTCTTTTAATTTTTCTGCTGTTTTTACGGTTTTGTCATTTTCTCCTATTATAACAGGAATTATTTGGCTTTCCCCACCTGTTACAAAGCCTTGATCTTGTATAGAGTTTCTAAGAAAGTCAGAAATATCCTTGAGGTGTTCTCTTTTGAACTTAAATGAAGGTAAAGCTTTAATAATCATAAGTGTCCAGTAGAGATTAAATGCAGGAAGAGCAGTGGTAAATATAAAAGGTCTCATTTTGTTAATCAGATATTCCTTTAGAATATTATTAATTATTGCGTAAGCCCCGACAGAAGCAAGTGCTTTGCCAAACGTACCTACTATTATATCTATGTTCTGAATTAAATTGTCTTCTTCGCAAATTCCACAGCCTTTTTCTCCAAATACTCCTATGGCATGGGCTTCATCTATCATTAAAATAGTGTTATATTGGTTCTTTAAGTCTACGAGTTTTTTAAGATCAGTCCTGTCTCCGTCCATGCTGAATATTGATTCTGAAATTACAAGAATATTTTTATATTTATCGAGGTTTGATTCAAGCAGATTTTTTAGGTGATTGTAATCAAGATGGTTATATCTTAAAAAGTCAGCTCTCGATAGTCTCATACCGTCAATTATGCTGGCATGGTTCAGTTTATCTGAAAGTATCAGGTCACCTTTTTGAGTTATAGCTGAAATAATACCTGTATTGGCATGATAGCCGCTACTAAAGACAATAGATGCTTCTCTGTCGTATAATTTACAAAGCTCATCTTCCAGTTCTTCATATAATTCGTGATTACCGGTTAGAAGTCTTGAAGATGCACTGCTCATGCCAAGTTTATTGATAAGTTTATCTTTAAATACTATTTCTGAAAATTTTTCGAGCAGTTCGGCATCATTGGCAAGGCCAAGATAATCGTTAGAAGATAGATTCAGGTATTTTTTATCTTTTATTGTTATATATTTGTTGTTTTTGTCAGAAATTGAAACAAGACTTCTGAATTGATCCTTGCTTTTGAGTTGATCAAGGTCAGTTATAAAATGCTGATATTTAGTGTTTTGATCGTACATTACAATGAAAACCTCTTTTATACCACTTCAAAAATTTATTTGGAATTTTAACAACAAACAAAAAAGTGGTATTCGGAAATATAAACTCGTTTTAGTATATTTGATATGACATATTTAAATCAAACAATCCTTCAAATCAATAAAGAAAAGAAATTATGTAAAGTTCAATTAGAAGTGGTCTCAAAAGTACAAATTTTTCAAATTTGAGACAGCTTCTAGAAATTTCTTATTTGGCTAGTATAAACTAGACTAAACTAATATAAACAAAGAGGTAATTTAAAACGTTTAAAGCCAAAACTATAATCTTAAATACTGAATGAGCAGTTTATGATTAATGAGAAGAACGGCTTTAAATATGATAACAACAGAGATTACAGAAGGTGTTGCAACAGGTAAAACTGAATTAAACAAACCACAGATTAAAGATAAATGGCAGTTATTCTGGCTAAATATATTTGAATTTGCTTTTTCTTCAATGTTAAAGAAAGCATTTTTTTCTGTCAGGATTAAGAATAAAGAAAATTATGATCTTAGAGATAAAACCAGAGGCTGTATAATATTTGCAAGTCATTGCTGTTGGTGGGATGGATTAGTTGCTTATACTTTATCAAGAAAAGTATTCAATACAAATATCCGCATGATGGTTGAAGAACTACATCGATTTCCTCTTTTATCAAGAATTGGAGCATTTTCTGTTGATAAAAATTCACCGCAAGCCGCTGTTAAAGCTCTTAATTATTGTACTGAATTTTTAAATAATCCTGAAAGCGTACTTTGGATTTATCCGCAAGGAACTGTTAAGCCTCCTGATTACAGGCCGGTTAAATTTGCAAGTGGAATGGCCTATTTATGCAGCAAGCTTGATGGTATAAATCTTATTCCAATCGCTCACAGGTATAATTTTTTAAGAGAGGATCGTCCAGAAGTATTTATAGAAGTAGGTAAACCTATTATTTTAGACAGTACAAAAATTGACAGAAAGGAATTTACAGCCTTTTTAGAAAGAGAATTTACTCAACTTCTTGATAAGCAAAAAAATGATATTTCAGAAGCGAAATTGGAAGGTTATGAATTTATTTTTAAATCAAGACTTTGTGTCGCAAAACTGATAGAAAAGTATTTTAACTGGTTTGTAAGATCTTTTACGACTTAAGGATTTATTCTTTTCTGAATTTCTTCCGAAAATACTCTTAAAGCATCTTTATTTGAGTATCTGGAAGTTTCAAATTTATAATCATAAAAGCCATCAGTTATTGATCTTAAATCAGCTTCTGAAAATATTTTTACAACTTCAAAATCTCCAATTCGACTAAATGCAAATGCTTTTGAATCAATATCAGGGTATTCAGCACAATTAAGCTCTGCAAGCCAGTGATGATTTCTGACTAAATTGACGATTCTTATTCTGTCTTCAGTAGAAAAAGCAAGCCTTTGTAGGATTGTATTTGCCTTTAGTGCTGATTTTAATGGATGATTTTGATCTACTTTCTCTTTTTCTTTTTCGATATCGTGCATTAGAGCAAATAATTTAGCTATTTTTTTGTCGTTTATCGGAAGTTTTTCATAATTTTCATTTTTTACAACTTCCTGTAAAACACTTAATATGTGAATATCACGGGTATATTTATGAACAGGGTTTTGTTTATTGCCTATAGAATCCTTAAATTCAGGAATAATTTCAATTATTGTATTTAAGTTATTTTCGAGCTTTTTGTGTTCAGGAATTGTAATTTTACCATTATTATCTAAAGGCAGTCCAAATTTAAATCTTGGAGTATTAAAATCTGTATTTATGATACTTTTTTCTATTTCATCTATTGCATTATGTAATTCTTTTATTAATTCAGGATCTTCCAGCTGTATTATTTCAGGAGAATTTAATTTTTCGACATTTTGTTTTTTGCCAAAGTAAGGATAATTAATGGATCTGGAAAAGCAGTCATTGCCGACAGAAGTTTGATTGCATGAAGAAACCGGATCATTTGAAGAGAGTTTTCTCTTTATATAATCCTGCGTTATATTTGGTGAATTTTGGAATAATGGATTTAGTTTCATAAGGTTTTATTTTTTCTGGTTTTAACAATACAAATTATTTAAAAATAAACCTAATTAAAAATTGCTATTTGACTTAAGAAAATTAAATTTTTAATTTGAGACACTTCTAGATACTTTTTTAAGCCTTAATTTTCCCCTGGCAATTTGCGCAAAGGCCGAATATTTTGAATTGATAATCAAGTACCTGGAAATTACTCAGATTTAAAGCAGCATCTTTTGCACAGTTTAAAAGTTTTTCATCGTTAAATTCTGTTGTTAATCCGCAGCTTAGACATATCAAATGATGATGAGGTTTGTTAGCTGAATTATATTCATAGTGTTTATGATCTTCGCCAAAGTCCAGTTCTCTTAAAAGACCGTTGGATGCAAGAAATTTAAGTGTTCTGTATAATGTTGCCAGACTAATTTTTACATTGTTTTGAAGGAGTATAATTTGTAAATCTTCTGCGCTTAAGTGATATTCGTCAGGCAGGTGCAGGAAAATCTCCAGAATCTTTTCTCTTTGAGATGTTATTCTGTAGCCTTTTTTTCTTAGATTATCAATTATTTTTTTTGTTGTATTCATAATGGCTTATATCAGGTTTAGTTCTGTTGAAGTAGTAAAAATTTTGTTGAATTTTTCGTATAAGAAATCGGGCATGTTTCTGTATAATTTGCCGTTTTTATCGGTTGTAACTATGGTAGTTGTGGCATTAAGAATCAAATTATCATTATTATTATTTTTTATTACGTGTAAAAAAGTTATGCTTGTTTTTTTGAGTTCTTTTATTTCTGTAGTGATACAGAGTTCATCCAATAGTTTCGCAGGGGATTTATATCTGCAATTGAGTTCTACTACAGGCATTAAAATTTCCAGTTCATCAAGTATTTTAAAATCAATTCCGGCAAGATGAGAAAGTTCAACTCTACCTATTTCAAACCATTTAATGTATGCTCCATGCCATACTATGCCGTAGCAATCAGTATCTTTATGATAAATTTTTATAATATTCTCATGTTTCATAGTTAAGACCAGTCGGATAAATCTCTTATTGCTTGTATTTGTTGTAGATTATATAAGGCCCGGACACTGACAACACCCGAAAATTATGACTTATTGCTGCTGCGTTCCCGCCCTGACAAGGTTCATCAGTTTTCGCCGCGCCAGGCCGGACCTTATTATTTTGAATTATTTTAATCTGTTTATATCAAATTGGTCATATGTAGCATGACCAATATATTTTAGCACAAAAAATATTATTACATGATTGAGTGCTGTTTAACAAATTTATAATCCTGCAATCTAAATCAGTTGGTCGATTTAATTTATTCGGTCAGAGTATAAAATTTTATTAGTGGGAGTAGGAATTAAAATGACAAAAGGGGAAGTATGGGGGTTATAAGTAATTATTCATTGCCTGAAAATATTGAAAAGTATTTTAATAAAGCAGAAAATCCTGAAAAAAATTATAATGAACCAGCATATAATCATTGTGTTAAAGCTGATGCGCTCAGAATAAGAAATTATTTCTGGGAATCTATAGATGAATATTTGCTTGCCATTTCTCATGATGAATCGAATTTTGAAGCATATAAAGGAATGGGATTGGCTTATAAGCAGGTAGGGTATATAAAAAGTGCTATAGAATCTTTTGAAAAAGCAAAAAAAATTGAACCGTTTGATAAATCTATATATAATGAACTAGGATGCTGTTATATGCATGCTAATAGAATGGATATGGCATTAAAACGCTTTAAGAGAGCTTTAATGTTGGATATAAATTATACAGAAGCAGAATTTAACCTTGCTATAGCTCATGAGTTTGCAAGTGAAAATGATATGGCAATAAATATTTATTTAAAAATAATTAATGAAAGACCTTCTTATATTGCTGCATATAATAATATTGCAAGTCTTTATATGAGATTGGGAATGCTTTTTGAGTGTATACAATATTTTAAAAAACTTCTTGATATAAATCCTGATTATTATAGAGCGTATCTTGGTATTGCAGTTGCTTTTGATAAAATGGAACAAAATAATGAAGCCGTCAGATTTTATAAAAAGTATATGGAATATAAACCAAATTCTGCAAATATTCCTTACATAAAAGACAGGATTGGAGAAATAAGATCTGATAGTCCTATATCTAAGAAATCTCATTTAAAGCTTGTTACGATTAATCAATAGAAAAAAGACCTCGAAAAGAGGTCTTTTTTTTATTGATTAATTAATCTTAATAATTAGCATATATTATGGCAATAATTTCATGAGAATTGTTTTTATATTAGTAGGGGAAATTATAAAAATTATTTATTAACTACAATAATGTAGGGGGGAATTTACTATGCCTATTAATGGATATGGAAGGCCTGATAATGTAGCTAATTCTTACAGGAATGATCCTATAGGTTTAGGAATGCCATATTCTCCTTTCAGTCCGAGTATTGTTCCGATACCGGATAAATTTGAGTATCAGCAAAAATCTGTAAATAAGTCAGAAAATAATGAACCGTTTACCTTTGGAAAGGCTGTTAGCAGTTTTTTTAAAGGCATAACAGATCCTTTTGTTCAAATGTTAAGGAATCCAATTCAAACTCTTGGTATTGCTGCCGGTATAGGTTTTTTAATTAAAAAAGTTCCTGTAGTTGGAAAATATGCAGCAATGGCAGGACTTGCAATAGGCGGACTTCAGGTTCTTACAGGTTTAGGCACTGCAGTAAGCGGGATTGCAGACGGTAAAAGTGCAGAAGCAGAAAAAGGATTTAAATCGATGGGAACAGGAACAGTAAGTTCTCTCTTATCAATTTTTGGACTAAAATATGCACCCAAAATAACAACAGTTGAAAATACAACAGCTTCTAAATCATTGAGTATCAGAGGAATTATAGATAAAGTTAAGAATTTCTTTAATACAACCAGCAGACCTAATGCAGATCAAATTAAAGCCGAATTAGGTAATGTGCCAGGTTATCTTAAACAGGGAGCACCATATCAGGTACCATTTGTACCGTATTTATATGGAAATAACGGAAATGGTCAGGAAAATAAAGTAGTTGAAAAAAATACAAAAGAGAATTATGTAGATAATGGAGAACCTCTAGTGATGCAGGAAGCGCAGAGAATTTACGATAAATTATAATTTTAATGGTGACAAATTAGTGAACTGTTGCAGAATAAACAAATAAAAAAGACCGCAATTGCGGTCTTTTTTATTTGCCCTGGGCCAGACTTGAACTGGCACGAGGTGTGAGCCCCATCGGATTTTAAGTCCGACGCGTCTACCGGTTCCGCCACCAGGGCAAGAAACTCTTCTTTTCGTCAGCACAATGATATTATAACAAATTTCTTTTCAAGTCTAGGAAAAATTATCGTAGATATAAAGTATTTTTATATTAATACCAATTCTTATGTGGTAAGTGGATTATAAGAGATAAAATAGTCTGATAACACAAGAAGAATTGATATTCTCTACTATTATTATTAGAACTATAACTATAATACTGAAATATTACGTTATATTTGTTGCAATATCCATATTATTTAATTTTTTCTTGAATTGTTAAATTTTCTTAACAAACAATGCTTTTTTCGATAAAAATATTAAAGATATTTATAAAGTTTCCGACATATATGATACAGAGCAAATAAAATTAGAAATTTATTTATCGGAGGCGCGAAATTATATGGGTTTAGCAGCAAGTCAAGCAAGATTTTTAGGTTTAGTTGCAAGAAAAAGTGACAAGGAATATCAAGGACAGCAAATTAATCAGGCAAGAACACAACTTGCTGATAAGACAGACAGTTTATTTCAATCGCTTCTTACGTTAAAAGTGCCAAATGCAGCCAATGACCCTGTTCTATATGATTCTGAAACTGACGCACCGTTAAATGACAGTGATGGTGATGGGTTATCAAATGCATATGAAGCTGATCTTACAGCATATAGTTTAGGGTATCAGACTGTTAATGTAGAAGTAGAAAAACTCCATCTTGAAGACAGAGGCTTGGAAACAAGGTTAAAAGCTGTAGATTCAGAACATCAACAAATTCAAACTGAAGTTGATGCCGTTAAAAAAGTAATTGATAAAAACATTGAAACGACATTCAAGACATTTGGTTAGACAATAATAATTTTTATTTTAATAAAATTTTGCGCCTTGGTAATTCATTAATGAATTACCATTTTTTTTTAATTGATTTTTTGTTAAATATTATTAAACTTTTTCATGGTTAGTTGTTGTTGATTTTTTAAAAATAAATAGATTTAGAAATAAATTAAAAATAATTAAAGAAAATTAGTAATTTTGCCGATAAACATGTTATCTAATTTTGAAGAAGAGAGGGTTAAAAAAATGGGTTTAGCAGCAAGTCAAACACGAGTACTGGCATTAAATGCAAGGAAAAGTGATCTTGAATTTCAAGGTCAGCAAATAAATCAGCAAAGAACAATTCTGTCTAATCAGGCAGAAACATTTTATAATCAGATTTTAGCGCTAGAAGCGCCTAATGCAGAAGCAAATCCTGTTACTTATGTAAATGATGTACCGGTAAATGATAGTGATGGTGATGGATTATCAAATACGTATGAGGCATCTTTGGTTGCTTATTCACAGGAATATAATAAAATTAATGCGCAGATTGAAATTATTCATCAGCAGGACAGGGCATTGGAAACAACCCTTAAAAATGTAGATACTCAGCATCAGGCAGTTCAGACAGAGATTGACTCAGTCAAGAAAGTAATCGATAAGAGTATTGAGTTTACATACAAGACATTCCAATAAATCTCGGATAGTAATAAAACTAATATTAGGGAGTTAAAAAATTAAACGACTGTTCTTCGATTAAATCACTAAAGAAAGGTAAATATAGATGTCCTATAAAAATGATTCACTGGTAGTGATAGCAACCAAATATACAAAATCAAGAGGCGAAGCCGTGGCTGAGCTCTTTGAAACTTATGACAGGCTTAGAGATATATCTGTTAGTGGATCAACAGTTGGTAGCCCTGGTTTTGGACCTACTGCAAGTTTTCTTATGAATATGGCCAGGTTAGTTGCTCCTGCTTCTTTTATGCCTGTACTGGGTGATTCATCTTTTGGATTGCCGGGAACTTCGTATTTTTCTTCAGCGGGTGGCTCAAGTACTCTTAATGCCGGAAGCAGTGCAGCATTTGGTATTGGAAAGTTAGGAGTGTACCCCGGAATGCCTTCAGGTGGTGCAGCATCTATAAACGGAATAAATTCTATGCCGATGGCTTTAGGAGCAATAGGATTTCCTCTTTTATCAGGAATTGGAAATTTAGTTTCTTCTTTAAGCAATGATTATTCGGTAGGTGGTATGTCGACAGGTGGTGCAGCATCAGTTGGAAGTAGTCTTGTTCCTGCGGCAGGTATTTTGAGTGGTATGAGTGCTGGTTATGGTCAGGGTTCTTCAATAATTCTACCAGCAGCAGGAGTTATTTCAGGTATAGGCGGCTTAATGTCATCAATTGGTCCTTACTTTGGTCCTTTTGGAA
>JAQVCB010000088.1:5135-10217 GCA_028689995.1 Candidatus Gastranaerophilales bacterium | reverse complement strand
CAGTATTAATGGCAGCAATATAGTTTGTAATATCACTTATAAGCCATATACTCAGGCTCAAATTAATAATATGAGTCCAGAAGATTTGAACACTATTATTAACAGCGTAGCAGGTAAAAGTAACGCTGCTGACATTATGAAACAATTATTTGGTAATAATGCTGTTACTGTAAATGGAGCAAATACTAATTTAAATATTAATAAAGATGGCGTTCCTTACAATTATGCTATTACGAACGGTACTCCCGTGCTTTATAAAGGAAATCAGACAGGTCTTAATACAACAGCAAATCCTCCACAAATAACTTTATCAGCTCAAAATACACAAGAATTACAGACAGCACTTGCAGCTGCCGGTAATAATACTGCAACAAAAAGAAATATTGTTGCACAATACTTATTAGAACATTTTGGAAACAATGGAGCAACTGCTACTGGAGCTATATCACACAATAGCAAGTTTAGTGATACTTCATATTCTTATGCTGGCAGTTCTACAGACATAAAAATGACTAATGGGATAGTTGGAACTGACGGATCAATATCCATTGATAATTATAAAGATATGATGGACGTAATTGTTAGTTTTTCCGGTAAATCATTTAGTACAGGCGGCGAATGGGGAGCAATTAACAACCGGTATCCATCTCGTGTTAATAGTAGAGTAGAAAGTTTCTATAGAATTGTAGATAAAATGTTAACTCAGATAAATTCTTCAACTGCACAAACTGATGCAAGTGGAGTTCAAAGTAGAAATGCTGTTACATTCAATATATCAGATATTTCCATCTTTACTGATCCTATTGGATTTGATTCAAACGGAGTAAGATATGATTTTGTAGAAGATGAAAATAATGACGGTAAATTCAATGAATTTAGTGAATTTGTCGGAGCAGGTAACTCCGGTTGGGCAGATCTTACAAAATACGACACTAATAACGATGGCAAAATAGATGGTGATGAGCTAAAAAAACTAAAAGTACTTTCTCAAAACGAACAAACAGGCGAACATGAAATCATTTCAGCTGATAAAATTGGAATTTCACAAATAGACCTTTCCTCATACCAAATTACAGATGAAATAGATGAAAATGGAAATATTTTAGCGGGAACATTCAAACTTAAAATTAATAATGTAGAAATTACGGGAAAACAAACTTATGATTCGGATGAATATCTGAATGAGTATTATAATGACGAAAAAGGCCTAAGTTACAACGCTTAAATATCCATTATGAAATTTACAGCACAGACAATAAGGATTATTCACCGATACTGAGGGTCAAGTAGACTATGTGTGGTTTACATTTAACTAAATATCAAAAAGGAGATAAAAATTAATTTATCTCCTTTTTATTTCAACAATTAATAAACTGTTCGTTAGAATTTATATTGAGCTTGAAGAACAATTCTTTCAGCGTCTTTTGCTGCATCATTCTTTACATATACAAGGTTACACATTAACTTAAGATTCAGATTTGATAAATAATAATTTCCACCAAGAGTATATTCTGTAATATGATTACTTACTGTGGATCTATTTGGATCAAATCTGTCTAATCTGGCTAACAGTTGAGTTTTTGGAGTTACGAAATATGAAACATTTGTATAGAAACCATCAGCTTTAACGCCTTGTGCTCCATATCCATTTCTTGTTGCATATTCAGTTACAGTTTCAAATTTTTTGTATTTATATCTGCCATATGCATTGTATGTCTGACGAGCATATCTTGTTCCTAAAGTACCTAAAGCTGTGTTACCAACTGGATTTGCCTGACCTTGCTGGACACCGCCACCTAATTCCATATGACCTAATTTAGGAGCATTTGCTAATGGTTTAACTGATACAAAACCAATCATATCCATTGAAGTATTTGTATCATTGGAATTGTTACCAGAACCATTGTACGCACCTAAATAATAGTCCATAAATTTCCAATTACCAAGAACTTTAACACCGGTATCACGGTATGCAGAGAACTTTCTTGAAATTTGAGAAATTTGAACTGTATCATATTTGTATGGAGATTGTGGGCCTTCATATCCAATTGGCACCCTTGTTTGTCCTGCCTGAATCGTATGATGTGGTATAATATCTGTAGCTATGAAAGCATTTCCAAGAATTCCATTTGCGCCACTGTCATATCTTCTGCTCGGAATTGCCTGAATATAATAATTAAGGTGTGGATACAATTTACCACTAACATTTACTTCTATAAGTGGTATACTGAAGTTAGGAGCATAATTATCATCTCCACGCTGTATGCTACCATTAAACATAGTTTGCATACCGCCTGCTATCTTCATATCTTGCCCAAAACCATATTTCAGATTCTTTTTATCTGATGCCTGAAGATTGGTTACACTTCCTTTAAGAGCATTTACTGATCCTTCGAGGTTATCTACTCTTCCTACCAGTTTTTGTGTTTCACCTTGTAATTCCTGTTTTAAAATTTCTATCTGAGCTTTTTCTGAATCTGATAATTGTAAATTTTCCTGCTCAATTTTTCCGTTTAAATTTACAAGAATTACTGCAGCTTCATTTCTCGTTAAAGCTGCTTGCCCGTCAAATTTGTCACCTGGTTTGCCTAGCATCAAGCCATACTTTTTGCTTACATTTTCCAATGTTTTGTAAGCCCAGTGATCATTACTGAAAGACTTAGATGTATCAACTGCAGGTTTTTGCGCTGAAGGCAAATCTTGAATATCCTGCAATGTACATACTTTTGCTGATGCTGACAACCCTGTCGCTAGCATCACTGCTACTATAGCAGATAAAACTCTACAACTTCGCATAGTATTCCTCTTTTTTTAACTCACAACCAACTATTTGGAATTTATTATGTTTAATAATATCATATTGTCTTAATTTTTAACAACACTAAATTTTTTTAAAATTATAAACTGTGATAAAAAATGTAAATTAATATAATTATTCCTATCAATGGCTTTTAGTTTAGGTTTCAATTATATTGTTTTTTACTTTTATAATCATAAAACGGTTGACTATTAAAACTTAATTTTTTTTATTACAAAATTTTAATATAAGTTCATTTTTATCAAATTTTTTCTGAATGCCTGATAATAAATTTTTTAAAGTTAAATTACCGGTTTTCAACTCTTCCTCTCCAATAATCAGCGCATATTTTGCACCTGATTTTGCAGCTTTATCAAGTTGCTTTGAAAATCCTCTGTTACCTAAATCATAATCAGTACATATACCAGATATCCTTAATTCTGAAGCAATTTTAATGGTCTCATTCATATAATTACTTACTATAAAAACTTGCAAATTCTCTTCTTTGGGCAATTCCATTAATGACAATAATCTTTCCATCCCCATAGCCCATCCAACTGCCGGAGTTGACGGACCACCAAGCATTTCTACAAGAGGATCATATCTACCTCCACCACAAACGGCATTTTGTGAACCTAATGCATTACTCGTTATTTCAAATACGGTTTTATTATAATAATCAAGTCCTCTTACAAGTCTTTTATTGATTGTATATTCGATATTAAGAGCTTTTAAATATCCTTGAAGTTCTATAAAATGATCAGAACATTCCGGGCAAATATAATCATCATTTATAATTGCGTCGATTTCAGTGGATGCTAAAAGTTGTTTACATTTTTCATTTTTGCAATCAAGCATACGAAGAGAATTTCTTTCGTACCTAATATTACAGTCTTCACAAAATTCAGCCAGAATTGGCTTAACTGCTTCCTTAATTTTGTTTTTATGTTCTTCTCTGCATTTTTCACAACCGAGATTATTTATTTCCAGAGAAAGTTTGGAAATTTTCAGTTCATTAAGATACCACATAGCCATTTGAATAACTTCAGCATCGGCAATTGCAGACTTAATACCAAAGACTTCAACTCCTATCTGATGAAATTGTCTTTGCCTTCCAGCCTGTGGTCTTTCATATCTGAACATCGGCCCTTTGTACCACATCTTTAGGGGACTGGGAAGTTTAAACATACCATGTTCAATAAATGCTCTTACAACTCCTGCTGTATTTTCCGGTCTAAGAGTTAAACTTCTTTCTTTTTGAATAAAAGTATACATCTCTTTATTTACAATATCTGTTGAGTTTCCAACTCCTCTTGCAAAAAGTTCAGTTGCTTCAAATATTGGAGTTCTAATTTCCTTATAATTTGATTTATCGAAAATAAATTTAGCTTTATCTTCCATAAACTGCCAAACGTATGATTCTGATGGAAGAATATCTTTTGTACCTTTTGGTGCACTTAATTTCACAAACTATCTCCCGTTTATTTATATCCCAAGTACATTCTTTTGTTTTTCAATTATTTCTCTTATTCCTTTTTCGCCAATGTCAAGAAGTTTAAATAAGTCTTGCCTGTCAAATGCTGTACCTTCAGCTGTTGACTGGAATTCTATTATTTTTCCAGATTCAGTCATTACCAGATTTGCATCTACATCAGCCGAAGAATCTTCCGAATATTCAAGATCAAGAAGGATTTCTCCTTTAACAATTCCTACGCTAATAGCAGCTACAGATTCAATAACTGGAATAGTGCTGATTAGCTTTTTTTCTTTTAACTTTGAAAGTGCATCATAAAGAGCAACATATGCTCCCGAAATGCTTGCTGTACGAGTACCGCCATCTGCCTGTATAACATCTGCATCGATTGTAATTGTTCTTTCACCAATAGCATTAAGGTTAACAGCAGCTCTTAAACTACGACCAATCAGACGTTGAATTTCCTGCGTTCTGCCAGAAATTAAAGGCCCTCTTTCTCTTGATACTCTTGTATGAGTCGACCCGGGTAATAATGAATACTCAGCAGTTAACCAGCCTTTACCTGAATCCATCATAAAACGGGGTACTTTATCTTCAATAATAGCTGTCACAATTACTTTTGTATCACCAAATTCTACCAAAACTGAACCATCTGCATGTTTGGTGAAGTTTCTGGTAAATTTAACCTGTCTTAATTCGTCATATTTACGTTGTCCAGATCTATTATACATTTATCATTCCTTATCCATTTTTTATAATTTTATGATAATCTAAAGCAAGTATATATCAAATAAAGATTTTAATTCAGGTT
>JAQVCB010000088.1:0-5035 GCA_028689995.1 Candidatus Gastranaerophilales bacterium | reverse complement strand
GTTTTATATAACTACAGCTATAGATTATGTAAACGGACCGCCTCATATCGGTCACGCTTACGAGAAAATTGCAACAGATGTTATTGCAAGACATTATAGACAAAGAAATTTGGAAGTATTTTTCTTAACAGGCACAGATGAACACGGAAGCAAGATAGAAAAAACAGCATCCAGTAAAGATATTTCACCAAAAGAATTTTGCGATCTAATGTCTGATAAATTTAAAGAAGAATGGAAAAAATTATATCTTTCCAATGACAGATTTATCAGGACAACAGATGAAGACCATAGAACAGTTGTTCAACATGTTTTTAAAACTCTTTTAGAAAAAGGTGACATATATAAAGCCGCTTATGCAGGCTTATACTGCAACGGATGTGAAGGCTTCCTTTCCGAAAGAGAACTTACAGAAGACGGCCTTTGCCCAGACCACCGTACAAAACCTCAAGAAGTACAGGAAGAAAATTATTTTTTCAGACTGACAAAATATAAAGAACAATTGAAACAGCACATATTGGCAAATCCGAATTTTATTTTACCGGAAACAAGAGTTAATGAAGTTTTAAATCAACTGGAAAATACAGAGGATATTAGTGTATCACGTTCAAAAGAATCTGTAACATGGGGTATTCCTGTACCTGGAGATGAAAGTCAGATTATTTATGTTTGGATAGATGCACTTTCCAACTACCTGACCGGAGTCGGTTATCTTTATAATAATGATTTATTCGATAAATTCTGGCCGGCTAATGTTCATATGATCGGAAAAGATATTCTTAAATTTCATTCAATATACTGGATTACAATCTTAATGGCTATGGAATTGCCACTGCCAAAAACTATTCTGGGGCATGGATGGATAACTGTTGACGAATCTAAAATGGGCAAATCTCTTGGTAATGTTGTTAGTGCAGATTATATAATTAATGAATTCAAACTTGATAATCCCGATCCAGTCAGATATTATCTGTCAACAAACACTTCATTCAGCAGAGATGCTAATTATAGTGATGAAGAATTTAAAAACAAGGTAAATGCTGATCTTGCAAACAATCTCGGAAATCTATTAAACAGAACCCTGAGTATGCTTGTTAAGTACAATGACGGAATTATCATACCTGAAGCTATAACTTCACCTGACCATGAAATTGCAAAGCTTGCAGATGAAACAAAAAAAGCTGTCATAGAAAATTTCAACAAATATCAACTATTTGAAGCAAATGAAACAATATTTAAGCTCATTGACAGAGCAAACGCTTATATAAATGAAGAAGCTCCATGGACACTTGCAAAAAATCCAGAAACACAAACACGCTGCGCTCAGGTACTTTATAATGTACTCGAAGTTTGCAGATATGCAAGCATTCTATTGTATCCATATATTCCCAATATCACTCAATTAATGTGGGAACAGCTCTCAATGGAAGGAAATGTTGCAGATCAAAAACTGTCAGCATTAAATTGGAGTGAATTAAAATCTCGTAAAATCACCTCCAAAGATCAGATCAAACCTGTATTTTTAAGACTGGATTCAGAACTTGCCGGAATACAAAAGAAAAAGTAGGATGGGCATACTTGCCCATCAGATAAGATAGTTATTGATGGTCAAGTATGCCCATCCTACACAAATAAAATGGTGTAAAATGCAAAATTACAGACTTATAGACACACACGCACATCTAGATTTTGAAGATTATCAGGGAAATTTTGACAATCTGCTTGATGAAGCAAAATCAGCTGGAGTAGAAAAAATAATTATTCCCGGAGTTACTATTAAAGACCTTAATAGAATTATTACTTTAATTGATAAATACGAAAATCTGTTCGGTGCAGTTGCTCTCCATCCTTCTGAAGCTAAAGACTGGAATGACGATTCATATAATATTTTAAAAGAATATGCCTCACATCCCAAAGTTGTCGCTATAGGGGAAACAGGTCTTGATTATTACTGGGACAAGACTTTTACAGATACTCAAAAATTTGTTTTTAAAGAACATACAAGACTTGCAAAAGAGTTGGATTTACCTTTAATAATTCATGACAGAGACGCCCATGCCGATATACTTGAAATTTTAAAAGAAGAAGGCGTAAATAAGGGAGTTATGCATTGTTTTTCAGGAAGTGCCGAGTTCGCTGCAGAATGCATAAAACTCGGTATGCACATAGCTCTTGGAGGCCCTGTAACTTTTAAGAATGCCAAAAAACCAAAAGAAGTGGCTAAATCAGTTCCTCTTGATAAACTCGTACTTGAAACAGATTCACCTTTTTTAGCACCGCAGCCATTCAGAGGAAAGCAAAACGATCCTTCCAAAATTAAACTTGTAGCTGAAGAAATAGCATCTATAAAAAAAATTTCACTTGAAGAGGTTGCAAATATAACTTCTAAGAATGCAGAGATATTGTTTGCTATTTAAAAATTTTCCCTTTAGTAAATTCCGCGTAAGCATCTTCGATAACGACTTTAGTTAGCGTATTTTTATATCTGTCATCTCCTTCAATCAAAACAGATATAAAGTTATCCGTCATTCCCTTTAAGAGTCCTGTATTTTTGTCTCGCGCCAATTCGACGAGAATTTCAGTTTCTCTGCCAATTTGAGATTTTCTGAATTCAAGATTTTTATTGGCAGCAAGTTCAGTTAAAAGAGTATTTCTCTTTTTCTTTATATGATCATGTACCTGATTCGGCATTTTGTCAGCCGGAGTTCCTTTTCTTCTTGAATATGAGAATACATGTATATAAGTGATTGGAAGATTCTTTAAATTCTTGTATGTTAGACCAAAATGATCATCTGTTTCTCCGGGAAAGCCAACTATTATATCACTTCCAACTGCCAAATTCGGAATATTATTAGTTAAGTTCAATATTAAATTAGAATATTGCTCGACAGTATATCGTCTTTTCATCTGCTTTAATATTTCATCATTTCCGCTTTGAAGCGATATATGAAGATGCCTGCAAAATTTCTTTGAATTTATCAGGGTTTCAATTAAATCATCGTTAAATTCCATCGGATCTATGGAACTAAGACGGAATCTTTTCAACTCTTCAATTTTTTCAATTTCTTTTATTAAGTTAGCAAGAGAATTTTGCGGAGAAAGATCCAGCCCCCACTGCCCAAGATGAATGCCTGAAATAACAAGCTCTTTATATCCCTGCTTTGTAATTGTTTTAACCTGATCCAGAATATTATCTAAACTGTTACTCCTGCTTTTGCCTCTTGCGTATGGCACTATACAATATGAACATCTGTAATTGCAGCCATCCTGAATTTTTATATTTGCCCTTGTCCTGCCAATTGCAGAAAGCACTTTTTTATCATTAAACTCTTCTTCCTGCAAAATATCTGAAACAAGAATTTTTTCTTCAGAAGTTTTAAATAAAAAGGCTTTTACAAGATCAAACAAGCTGTTTTTTTCAGTATTACCGACAATCAGGTCTACTTCATTCAATCCGGAAAGTTCATCAGGAGAAGTTTGCGCATAACATCCCGTAACGATAATTTTTGCATCCTGATTAGTTCTTTTAGCCTGCCTGATATAATATCGTGAATTTGTATCACTTTTACCGGTAACTGTGCAGGTATTTATAATATAAACGTCAGCAACATCAGAAAACTTAACAATTTCCCAACCATTAAGTCTAAAATCATCAATGATTATTGATGACTCAAGCTGATTCGTTCTGCATCCGAGCGTATTTATTGCAACTTTTTTCATAGACAATTTAATTATTTCATAATTAAATTATTATAGTTAGTATTTTTGTAACAAAATCTTATAATTACCATCAAATTAGGTCAAATTTTTTCATCTTAGAGTTTTTAATTCTATAGATTTATAATTAAATCCATGTTTTTGTGAAAGAGGTCAGTAAATGAATATTGCAAGCAATAATAATCTTACATTCAAATCAAATATCTCTGTTGAAGATATAGCTGCACTGAATAATTCTGATATTAAAACCGTTTCAAAAGCTTTAGCACGTGAAAATAATAAAAAAAGCTCTGACACGAGAAGGACTGTTGCTCTTGGATTATTGGCAGGAGTTCCTGCATTAGACGGAATCGTAACATCAGCCCGTCTTACAGATGTTGCTATGTCTACAAGAACAAAAGAAGGTTTAAAAAGAGCTGGCTCATATGCGCCTGTATTGTTTATTGCAGCAGCATGCTTCAGCTTATTTGATAAAGCAATTCAACATTCACCAAAAGTACATAAACATGCAGAGTCACATCCTGCATTATATCTTTTAGGTTCTTTAGGTGCAGCATATGGTGTTGTTACAGCTACTATGGACTTGGTGCCAAAGGGTGCAATATATCTAGCCAAAAAATTATCACCAATAACTAAAAAACTAGTTGAAAAATTTGATAAATTTGGACTTGTTGATAAAACAGAAGAAGTTACCGGTAGTTTAAAAGGAAAAACCAGAGATTTAATTAATAAACTCAACGGCGGACGTATTGAATCAGGCTTAAATAAAGTTAGTAACTTACTTGAAAAAGAAGTTGCGGGAACCCGAGCTGAAAAATTACTTTTCTGGGGTATTACAGCAGGTGTATTAAGTGTATTCGCAAAACGTGTATCTGATGAAAACAAATACAGTAAAGAAGTTAAACAAAATTATAACCAGTTAAATCAATTAAGAGCACATGCCAGAGAAATCGTTACTATAAACGATGAAGTAAATACTACTAAAGAACTGGCTATACTGGAAACAGAAGATATAAGATAATTAAAAAGAAGAATATAAGTTTTAAAAAGAGCATCTTAATTAACACT
The DNA here is from genome assembly GCA_028689995.1 of Candidatus Gastranaerophilales bacterium. Lineage (GTDB taxonomy): Bacteria > Cyanobacteriota > Vampirovibrionia > Gastranaerophilales > UBA9579 > JAQVCB01. The sequence goes on along the minus strand of JAQVCB010000088.1, from coordinate 253 downwards.
AACAAGATGCTCTTTTCTTATCTGTTAAGATGAAAAATATCAATTTAAGTTGTTTTCACCACTGTCCATGCTCATTTAGAAATAGTCGCATTCTATCAATATAACTTTTATCCAATTCGCTAGATCCCGTGTAGTAGCACGAGATGACATTTCAAGATATTGTCATACCGCACTTGATGCGGTATCTACTTAACTAACAAGTTTAGATAATAATTTATAAATATAGTATTCTTGACGTTAAAAAGCGTTAATA
>JAQVCB010000012.1:32699-47095 GCA_028689995.1 Candidatus Gastranaerophilales bacterium | reverse complement strand
ACAAAACACCAGATGAAATCTATTACAACATTGTTACTAGAGGAAAAAATATTGATAAGGAGTTAGTTTTAACCTAATGCGAAATACTTTTCTAAAAAACCTGTCTAGACAATTCAGTACACTTTAGTTTAACATATTCTTTTGTTTCAATAGGCAATTGAAATGAATAATTTCTTTCTTTTCTACTTTTTTTGTTTTCCATGTGAAAAACCTCCGTTTCTATACTATTACTTTCGGAGGTTTACACAAAATTATTTATGGATTCTCAGAAAAAGATCCTGTGTTAAAATAGGTTTTGTAAGTTACGAGTGGAATCCACCTAACAAACCTTAGAAATTTGTCCTAACTTTGGGGGGCACCATCGATTGAAGTATTTGTTTTTACATTTGGATAGTTTATCTTGCTTCTGCAGGGATTATCGGAGAAATATCACCCACAGGAACAATATTGCTTCCTTGATCATTAATTGCCGAAGTTCCTACATTTTCAGTTGATAAATTGCCGACTGTACTGATACCGGTTGAAGTTGTTCCAGATGCGGTTGATTCAGATATAGTAGGAACAGCAGCTATTATTGAAGTAGCTTTCAAAATTTCATCAATATTATTGTCGGCTGCAAGTCCTGGAGCAAGTCTCATAAGAAGTCTAGCTATATCTTCACGCCCCACGCCAACAGTTGGGATATCTTTTATAAGAGTTCTATTTCCATAAGTAAAGAATGTTCCGTCATATGTAACTCTTACAAAAGCATTTTTGGTAGCATCATGAATATATACTGAGGAAGCTTCTCCTGTTCCTTCATCAATATTTCTTTGAAGATTGAAAGGATTCATCTTATCGACTGAAAGAGTTGAAAGAACATCAGCAGAATCAAAAGTTAAATTAACATTTCCTGTTGTGTTAGCAACAAGAGCTATTTCTCCATTTGCAACACCATTTTCAGTTTTACCCAAATGGAAATCAGATGAAGTAATATCAACATTATTTCCATCTCCAAGCATTAATATAGGAAATCCTTCTGATGCCTGTACTTTGTTAAATGAATCGGTAAATACAAATAATGTATCTGCTGTATTTGCAAATGAGCTGTCGCTGGTAAGTCTGAGTTTATTTCCTGTCTTGGGTGCAAATATTATACCCGCATTAGATGTTTTTATTGTCGGAACATAATCAAGTTCAATATTACTACCATTAATTTTGGTGAATATTGAATCTGCTTTGAAGTAAAGACCACCTTTAAATAACTGACCCGCTTCAGATTCGATCAAAGAATCTGCACCTTTTGCCTGAATTGATTTTGCTTGAAGATAAATATCTCCAGGCGCTTTAATTTCTCCGATTTTAAGTGTACTGTCATTTACTCCAAATAATCTTAGCATGCCTGAATCTGCAGAAACATAAGCATCATTACCTACAAGCTGAAAATATAAACTTGTAACAGTATTATTATCGCTTTCAAATTTAAGTGAACTGTCTTCAGCTACTTTTATATAATGTTCCTGTCCATCACCATCACTTCCAGTAAACATTAATCCATTTCCATTCGAATCATTCGGATTGGAAGTATTTTTAAAAACAAAATGTCTGTTACTTCCTAGATCAATTTCTGTTCCGCTGCTTGCTCTAAACTCAATATTACCATTTTGAGCTTCAAGAGTTACAAGCGCACCATTTAATTTATTTAGATTTGTATTATTAAGCCTCATTGTTCCATTTTTTTGAATTATGGAAAGATTTTTAGTGTTTGTATTTATACCATCTGTAAAAGCAAAATCAATATTGCCTGTATCCGAATTTGCATAAGTTGTGATTGATAAATCTCCACCTATATGATTAATATCACCGATTGAAAGAGATGAAATCCCATTTGATGCATAGCTTATATCGAGATTAAGATCTTTATGGTCACCGAAAAGAGAAGCTATCGTAACATTACTGACTTGATCCAGACCAGTAATATTTTTTGCTGCCAGACTTAAATTATGTGTATTATCTGTTGTAATCTGACCAGTAATTGATAGTGCTCTATTAGGTGCAGAAAAGATAAAATGCCTTCCTGAAGAACTTAAGTTTGCAATGCTGACATTACCTGCACCTGCTAAATTTAATGATAATGTTCCTGTATTGACCAGCTTATCAAGAAGATTGGTATTTATTATCGGAGTTCCAACTGTACCGATACCAACAATTCCATGCATAAATCCTGTAGCGTTTAACATTAAATCTTTAGAGCCGGCATTTACAGTTGCACCTGTATTTAAACCAATGGTACTATCTGAAGTAACTTTTAAACCTGCTCCTGTATTACTATTTCTGGCAGAAAAATCAATTCCGCCAAGATATACAGGATTAGACAAAGCTAATTCAAGTGAATTAAAGTTGAATCTGTCAGGACTCAGGAAACTGTCATCAAGTGCATTTGTATAATCTGCTGTTTCGCCTAAAACTGTATTTCCAAGGAGAATATGATCTGTTGTTAATTTTAAATCACCGCTGCCTGTTAATATTTTACCTTTGGTTACATCCGCATCAAATGCCAGTTTGTTAGCTTCTAATAAAAGATTTCTATTGGTAGTATCAATAGCGTTATTTATTGACACTATTCCGTTCCCTTCAGTAGAGTCAGAAAGTTTAATTGTATAATCACTTGTTGTAGAACCTAAAGAAGAAAGATAATTATTTACCTGCGTTGAACTGATATTTCCAACAGTATCTTCCACTATAATATCTTTTGGCGTACTAAAAGTTGCGTCTGATGCTATATTTACATCTGAAGCTTTAAAAGAAAGAGTACCGCTTCTGGTATCAGTAATACTGCTTGCTAAAGTAATTATACCGTCAGCCTTTGAATTTATAAAGTTAATATTATCAGCACTAATTTTGAAATTCCCTGAATCATCCTGAAGAATAGCGGTTGTTAGTGGGAAATTATCTTTTTGATCATATGTAATTGAAAGATCTTTTCCTACAAGTTTTCTGCCAATAACAAGACCTGTATCGCTATTTCCTGCATGGTCAGTAATATTCAGGGCATTTTGGGAGTTTACCATTCCCAGAAGAAGATTGGTACCTTCTAATGTTACTGATCTAGCTTCATTACCGCTGTCATATCCGTCCCAAATGTTAAAACCACTGTTAATATTAAGTAAATAGTCATGCTGACTTCCAATTTTTAAATTTATATCTCCCTGTGTTGCAATTGTTGTATTTGCCATTAATTCAAGATTATCATAACCTGTATTGTCAACATTGGCTTTCCAAAGAGAAAATCCCAAATCAGGTTCAATTGGAATTTTACCTATTACAATTCCTTTGGAATCATTAATTTTATTATATACATCGATGTGACCTGAAGTAAAAGGATTCAAATCATCTGCCATAGTAGCAAGATGCACATCAAACAGAGAACCTGTATTATTTGAGAACAAGCCTGTAAAGTTTGGATTTACAGTAAAATTATCAACATTAAACTGAGCTTGACCATAGTTAATTCTACCGCTTGCACCAAGTATCACTTTATCAGCTTCAAAATCAACTGCACCAAGCTGAGAGTAAAAATAAGGAGTACCTGTAACGCTATTTGCAGTCAATGTTGAATTTATAGTAACTCCTGCATTTCTAAGATCACTATCATTGCGATCATGCATATTTTTTACTTGAAAATCAATACTTCCAGCCTGATAAACAGACGAAGCATCAGCTGTAATAATACCGTCAATATTAACAATTGCCGCAAAAGGATTACCTAGTATATCTGAATCAATTCTGCTTTTTATTTCGATAGAATTGGTATTAATATTTCCACCATGATAAATTGATCCATTCAATAATTCCGTATTTGCATCATCAGACATTTCTACAACGTCATCGTCAAGATCGGATATTTCGGTTTCGGTAATTTCATCTACGAGGTAATTTCCATTTGCTTCAACTTCAAAATTAACTCCATCACCTGTGACAAAGTTTATCACACCTGCTTTTATGGTTCCATTGTTATAAATAACATTACTGATCAAAGCCAGATTATTAGTGTTAAAATCCGAACCGGTTTTTGTTCCTATAGTTGCGCCCTGTTCAACGTAAATACCACTTTTTGGATCTGAACCTCCTCTTTCAAATTCTATCATATCAGCTGTTTTAAGAAGGTTAGGATTAGTAATCAATGCATGTGTTGAGGCAAAAAACGAATTAAGATTAACAACCGAATTACTTCCAAACAAGATCCCGTTTGGATTTATAAGGTAAACAGTTCCTCCATTTCCTGTCTGAGTGATGCTTCCGAGGACATTTGATTCATTTCCGAGAGTAACTCGATTTAGAGCAATACCTGCAGCATCAGAAAAGTGGAAATTTACATTTTTTTCTGTGTTTACATTAAATGAATTGTAGTCTATTTGCGCAACATCCGAGCCTACTTTAATGTTTAATTTATCAGGAGCAGAACCTCCGTCAATTATAGTTTTAATAGCATTTTGAGTATCTACGCTCACTACTCCGGTTGTGTAAGAATTAACAACTGTGCCAAGATTTCCTGTTGAAGTATCAACAGTACCTGTTCCGTATTGTAATGTTGCATTATTTATAGAATTTGGAATTGGTAAATTGTCTGATGTTACAGCCTGTGCAAATACCATGTAATTTGAAGTTAAAGAAACCGTAACAGCTAATCCTACAGCAAAAGCAAATTTTGAAAGATTAAATTCCAATCTTTTTATATTTTTATTATTTTTAATTTGTCTCATATATACAACTCCTTTATTAAAATCAGCTAATATTTTATTTTAAAGTTAGAGCCTGTCTTGTTAAAAACTGTAAAATCAAATTAGAACTGTAAAAGGCTCGTGCGAAGCGGGAGTACTGGCTAAAGTCGAAACGGCTTGTTTGGCAAGGCGTTGGAGGCTTTAACCAAACTCGTTCTTAGAGAGTTTGTTGTTTTTTAAATATATCTCTAATTCCGTCAAGTACATCAGCACTTATACTAAAGTGAAATCTCATGCCATGCTGATCATCGTATCTTTTCTTACCCATAGGAAAACCCATATCAAAGCTGGCCGTAAGATTATCGGTTAAATAAATTCTTAAACCTACTCCGATACTTTGCAGGAAGTTTGAGAATTTTCCACATTTACCATTATGTATAGATCTTGCGAATCCCTGATCATAAAAACCTGCAAAATGAACTTTTTCTTTAACTTTAATATTTGTTTTTTTATTTATCCAATAAGGAATACTGATTTTTTCAGGAAGTAAAGGCACTGCATGCCTAAGTTCTATACTATTGTTAAAACCAATATCTCCAAGCAAAACACCTTCATCAAAACCTCTAACAGTATACATCCCACCAAGCTGCATTTGTTCTACAGATTTTAATGCATTTGGTGACATTTGCCAGTTTGTCCTGAATATTCCCAAAGTTCTGTAAGGCAGCTTTTGTACCCTTATAAGGTTTGTATTAACTTTAACAAATGCCCCTGAACCAATTCCACGTCCAGTAGAACCTTTAGCACCCATAATAGGCAAACCTGTACTAACATTTACGCCTGAAATCCACCTTCCTGAATTATCGTCAAAAATAGTGTTAATTCCTGTTCTTAATACCCTTAATTCATAGTTTTCCATTAATGTTTTTTGAATGGTTGTTTTGGAAGTTCTCATATCCCAGGTTAAATCTCCGTATACCTTCAGACGATCACCTTTATAAAGGGGCTGTATAAGCGATGCTACAAATCCCTGAGAACGGCCTTCAATATTATTTTGTTTGTATATTCCGCCAAGTTCAATATCTGAAATGGAATAGCCTAATTTTAATTCTGTTCCATAAGATCCAAGAGGTATTGAATAACCTGTATTAAGTCCAAAAGTTCTTGAGGCGAAGCTTGTATTTGCATACAAACTATCTCCAAAACCTGTCAAATTATAAATTGAGGTTGTTATACCTGCTTTTTGTATACCAATAAGCTCTCTTCCAGTATTATCCCAAGATGCGCTTAATCCTATCGGGAGTTTTTCATTAAGTTTAAGTTTAATATCTGTAGTTTCAGGCTCGTTGCCACGTTGAAGAGAAACTTGTCCTTTTAAATAATCTTTTTGATTTATATCCTGCAAAGATCTTTTGAGGTTAATAACATTAAATATCTCTTTGCTGGAAAGATCGTTTTCGTTGAGAATATTTTTTCTTATATATGAAGTTCTTGCCCATTTATTTCCTTCAATTGAAATAGTTCCGACCTTACCCTCCATTATTACAATTTCTGCAATTCCGGTATTATTATCCTGCGGTGGAACATAAGCGATCGAAGTCAAATAACCTTTACTCTGATATAATGCCGTGATTTTTTTAGCTATGTCCTTTAAATCATTAAGGGTTATTTCTTTTCCGACAATATCTCTTGCCTGAACTTCAAGTTCAGAAGTTTTAATAACTGTATTTCCCTTGAAAACAATATTATTTAACTTGAATTTTGGTAAATTATAAATTGCAGATATTTCTTTTGTTTCCTGTGGGATCAATTTCAGGTCGAATTCTTTCTTTTGAGAGGGTTTTGCATTTTGTATATTCTGAAAATTTTCTATATTAGCTCTATCTACAACACCCGCTTCAGTGTTTGCAGGCGGTGTCTGACAGTATCCTGCACCAGATGATATAATTGCAAAGAATGCAGCAGCTATTAAAACTCCTTTGATCTTTTTCATTTTTTAACTCCCTCAACTATTCTATAGTTGAAATATTATTTTTTATATACTAAAGATTAATATTATTTTTAATGAATATATATTATACCAAATTATCTTTATTATATAATACTTTTTAATAAAAAATATGCCTAATAGTAACTGAAAAAATAATAACAAATATACAAAAATTCAATGTGAATATGTGCATGATAATTTTCTGCATTATCAAATCGAATTATTATATAATAGTAATGATTAAACAAATAACAACAGGAATAAAAAATGGCATTTAGATTTTTGACTTCCGGGGAATCTCATGGAAAGTGTCTTACGGCAATTATCGAGGGTATTCCTGCAGGTATTCCATTAAAACCGGATGATATAGACAAACATTTAGCTAGACGGCAACAAGGATACGGTCGTGGAGACCGTATGAAAATTGAACAGGACAGAGTTCTGATTAATTCGGGAGTCAGACATGGGATGACTACAGGAGCTCCTGTTTGCTTTGAAATAGAAAACAAAGACTGGCAAAACTGGCAGGTAACAATGTCATCACAAGCTGTTGATATAAATAATCCATCTATTTCAGAACTTATAACCCAGAAGAAAATAACTCATGTCAGGCCTGGACATGCCGACCTGCCGGGAGCACTAAAGTATAACCATCAGGATATAAGAAACGTACTTGAAAGGTCGAGCGCGAGAGAAACTGCAGCCAGAGTTGCAGTAGGCGCACTGGCATCAACGATTTTAGGTATTTTTAACATAGAAATATTTAGTCATGTCTTAAGAATCGGACCTGTAAATGTAGATAGCGAATCATTGCCGGTAAATTATAATATAATCAGAGAATTTGCTGAAAAATCAGAACTCAGATGTGCTGATTACAGTGCATCTATTGCAATGAAAAAAGCAATAGATGAGGCTAAAGAAGCAGGAGACAGCTTTGGTGGACTTTTTGAAGTGGTGGCTCTTGGTGTCCCTGTAGGACTGGGAAGTTATGTGCATTGGGATAAAAGGCTTGACGGGTTAATTGCGCAGGCAATTATGAGCATACCCGGTATCAAAACAGTAAGTATCGGACTTGGCAAAGCATCGAGCGAAATTCCGGGATCAAAACTTCATGATGAGATATATCCAAAAAATGACGATTCAAAAGATTATCAAAGAAAGACAAATCATTCAGGTGGTATTGAAGGTGGTATATCAAACGGCAATCCTATTGTGCTAAAAGGTGCAATGAAACCAATACCGACACTTAAAAAACCATTGAAATCGATAAATCTTGAAAATGGCGAAGAACACATTGCTCATTATGAAAGATCCGATGTATGCGCTGTACCGGCAGCAGGTATTGTCGGAGAATCAATGCTCGCAATCGTATTACTTCAGGCATTCCTTGAAAAATTCGGCGGTGATAGTCTTGAAGAAATAAAAGTAAATTACGAAAATTACTGCAATATGTATCAAAAAAGGTAAAATGTCAAAAAACATTGTATTAATAGGTCTTATGGGCTCTGGAAAAACAACTGTTGGAAAACTTCTGGCCCAAAAACTGGATAAAAAATTCATCGATACAGATGAATGGATTGAAAATGAAGAAAAAATATCAATAAATGAAATTTTTTCCCGTTTTGGAGAGAGCTGTTTCAGAAATTTAGAGACAGACATTCTTAAAAAAATTTGCTTATCAGGAAATCAAATCATATCAACAGGCGGCGGTATTGTTGAAAAACCCCAAAATATTGATATTTTAAAGAAAAAAGGAATCGTTTTTTATCTTTATGCTCCGGTAGAGGAACTTTATCAAAGAATTAAAAATGAGAAAAATCGTCCTTTATTAAATAATGATGCGCCTAAATGGGCCCTTGAAAATTTACTTAAAAAAAGAGAAAAATTTTACGAACTTTGTGATATTAAAATAGATACAACCGACAAAAACGTCGATCAAATTACGAGTGAAATTATAGAAAAGTTTGAAAATTATGATTGAAACAGTTAAAGTAGAAATTCCGACTGGTGAAATAAAAGAATATCCGATTATTATTGGAGAAAACCTATTAAAAGATTCAGGTACTTTTATCAAAAATCACACAAAAGCTCAAAAAGTGCTTGTTGTGACTAATAAAACAGTCTATTCTCTCTATGGTGAAACGGTAAAAGAGTCTTTAAATAAAGAAAGTATCGAATATGACTTTTTTATTCTTGAAGATGGGGAAAAATATAAAAATATTGAATCACTTGAAGCTTTATGGCAAAAAGCTCTTGAATTAAAACTTGAAAGAAAAGATGCAATAATAGCGCTTGGCGGCGGTGTAACAGGTGATCTTACCGGTTTTGTAGCAGCAACTTACCTGAGAGGTATTGATTTTATACAAATACCGACTACTTTGCTTGCACAGGTGGATTCTTCTGTTGGTGGCAAAGTAGCAGTCAACCATAAACTGGGTAAAAATCTGATAGGTGCTTTTTATCAGCCAAAACTTGTTCTTTCCGACATAAATACTTTAAGCACCCTTTCTGTTGAAGAACTGAAAGTCGGACTTGCAGAGGTAATTAAATACGGCTTTATTGAAAAAAGCTGCAATCTTCTGGAGTTAAATTTTAATTTTATCAATTATTTAGAAACTAAAAAAGATAAAATCTTTGCTCTTGATCTTCAAACAATGTCTGAACTTATTGCATACTGCTGTAAACTAAAAGCCAGAGTAGTAAAACAGGATGAAAAAGAAGCAGGTTTAAGAGTTATCCTTAACTTTGGTCATACTATAGGACATGCCGTCGAAAAATGCTCGAATTATGAAAATATTAACCACGGTCAGGCTGTTGCTATTGGCATAAAAGGAGCTTTTTATATTGCAAAGGGGAAAAACTTAATCAAAGAAGATTATATGAATTCTGCTCTGAATTTAATTGATCTGTATGGACTTAATTATAAAATACCTGCCAAAATAAGCATTGAAAATCTTATGGATGCGATGCTTCTTGATAAAAAAGTGGAATCAAAAAGAGTAAGATTTGTTTTGCCTGTTAATGAAGGTGAAGTTGCAATATTTAATGACGTTGAAAACAGCTTAATCGAATCAGTACTTAAAAAATTGTATTAATAATCCTGAAAAATTAACTAAATACAACGGTTTTATTGCCATTTTGAATTATGCGATGCTCTATATGCCATTTGACAGCTCTTGACAACACAACAGTTTCAATATCCCTGCCCTTATTGGCGATATCTTCCACAGTAGATGAATGATTAACACGTTCTACTGCCTGCTCAATAATCGGTCCTTCATCAAGATCAGACGTCACATAGTGAGCGGTTGCCCCTATTAATTTCACTCCTCTTGTATAAGCCTGTTGATAAGGCGCAGCACCTTTAAAACTTGGCAAGAATGAATGATGAATATTAATACAACGATTACTAAGTGCCTTTGTCATTTCAGGTGAAAGAATCTGCATATAACGCGCCAGTATGATCAGGTCTATTTTAAACTCATCAACCATATCAAGGATTTTTTCTTCCTGCGATTTTTTACTTTCAGGAGTGATAGGAAGATGATAATAAGGTATACCATACCATTCAACAATATCACGCATATCAAGATGGTTAGATACAACTGCGGGAATCTCCATAGGAATTTGCCCGGTCTTTGTTTTATGCAGAAGATCATTTAAACAATGCCCGAATTTAGAAACAGCTATTAAAGCTCTTGGGCGGTAACTGCTGTCAAAAATATCCCATTGCATAGAATATTTTTCTGCTATAGGCATAAACTGATTTTTAAGATCATCAAGGTTTTTAACCCTATGGCTAACAGAATGAAACTCTGTACGCATAAAGAATCTGCCTGTTACAGTATCTCCAAAGTGAGAAGATGCCGTTATAAATCCACCATGGTCTGCAACAAATGTTGTAACTGCTGCAACAATTCCTACCGTATCAGGGCATGTCATTGTAAATATAAACTTTCTATTTTGTGGCATATATTTTTTACTATTCCATTTAACTTTTATTCCTGTTTCCATCCTAACGAAATTTGTCCACTTAGTCCAGAGTTCTTATCTAGTTATTTTAAAATAGAATGAAATATACCTCTTTACAGGCATATAAAATTTGAAACAAATCATCTTACCTATCGTCCAAACATTAAGGAAAGTGAATTAGTTATTTTTTTTAAAATTATTACAGACAATTAATAAACTATTACTTATTGAGACCGCTGCATAACTATAATTTTTGTTAAAAAGTTAAAATTTGCGGTCGACCCTTGTAAAAGCGAAAGCCGTGCAGAGCGGGCTTTGCCCGGTTGTAACGGCTGTAGGCTAGATATAAAAAAAACAATATTTTTATAGTTATGCATCAGTCTTTTATTATGAGCTTTTTTAATGATAAACTCTTTGTTTTTTATTTAAAACGCTCACTCATACTTGAAAGATATATTAAGAATTTAATTAGGGAAGAGGTAGATATAGATGGGAAAATCAGAAATAAAAAAGCTCAATAAAACATCCGGGGTGATAGATTTTGATTATTTAACTGAACTTGATGAAGAAGATATAAAAATCGAAGTAAAAGACGGTGTTTTTGAATTAAATGAAGTTGAATTAAATATGAAAGAAGCTGATGATGAAGAAATTTTAGTCAGCAAACCGGCAATAAAACATAAAAAAATCGTTGAAAGAGAATTTAAATCTGACGACATTCTCCAAATGTATCTAAGAGATGTTGGACGCAAAAAAATGCTCACGGGACCGGAAGAAATTGACTTGGGCAGAAAAATCAGAGAAGGGTCAAGAAAAGAAGCTAGAGATTCCAAGGCCAAATTAGTTCAAGCTAATTTAAGGCTTGTTGTCAGCATTGCTAAAAAATATGTAGGTCAGGGTGTACTTTTTATGGACCTTGTTCAAGAAGGCAGTCTTGGATTAATGCGTGCATCAGAAAGATTTGACTATCGAAGGGGTTTTAAATTCAGCACTTATGCTACATGGTGGATCAGACAAACAATAATTCGCTGTATAGCAAATACTTCAAGAACAATACGTATTCCGGTACATATGTCTGACAAAATTAGACAATTTAAAAAAATTAAATTGGAGCTTTCTCTTGAGCTTTGCAGAGAACCTTCTGTCGAGGAATTGAGTGTAAAAATGCAAATGCCGCCAGATAAAGTAGCAAATATTAAAAGAGCAATGACAAGAGAACCCATAAGTCTTGACATGCCAATCGGTGAAGACCTCTTTCTTGAAGATTATGTACCAGATGATATGTATACAACGCCTCATAATAATGCTGTAAATAGCCTGCTTCATGAAGATATATTTGAAGCTCTGTCAATCTTATCAGATCGAGAACAGAAAATTTTAAAAGAAAGATTTGGTCTAAATGGGGAAACTGGCAAAACTCTCGAAGAACTCGGAAGAATGTTTGGGTTTTCAAAAGAAAGAATTAGACAAATCGAGGAAACAGCAATAAAAAAACTTAGAACTTCCCACCAAATAAAACATTTAAGAGATTATATAAAATAAATTATTAAAGCCACCCAAAGCAGGTGGCTTTATATTATATTAATACTATGAATAAGTTCATAAAAAATCTGCATAATTATTTTGACTTTTGGATTAGAAGACATATCTGCCTTTCCAGAGGAAATTATTATCCTTCTAATGAGCCAAAGAATGGTTTATTTGACCAATATAAAGACGAAAGATATATTATAGCATCTACAAAAGAAAAAGAATATCTTGAAAGATATCAGCTGCAAAGACTTAAAGACAATTCAAAAAAGAGAATATATCTTGAAAATCTCAGTATCATTGAATTTTTTGAAAATTATTTAAATCTTAAACAAGCAAATAATGAACTCAAAATTCTTGATATCGGCTCCAAAAACTGGTTTTATGCTGAAGGGGAATATAATTTTTTTAAATACAATTCTTTTGAAAAAAATATTGATCTGACAGGCATAGAAATAGATGCTTACAGACTTTATACGGATCTTTATTCAAGATATGATTATGCTTCTTATTATATAAAAAATCTCAAAAATGCCAATTACATAGTCGGAGATCTTTTACTTCATAAAGAGAATTATGACTACATAATCTGGTTTTTCCCGTTTGTGACCAAAGAACCTCTCTTAAATTGGGGATTGCCCTTAAAATTCTTTAAACCACAGAATATGTTAGAACATACTTACTCACTACTAAAGCCAAACGGAACATTAATCATTGTTAATCAAGGTGAAGAAGAATATATTGAGCAGGAAAATTTAATTAAGGAACTTAATATCCCCTACTCGAAAAAAGGCTCTTTCAAGAGTATTTTTCTTGATTTCAGCTTTGGAAGGTATGTTACAATTATTCAAAAGCAATAAAAAAGCTGCAGTACTGCAGCTTTTTTTATTTATATCAATCCTTTTTTTCTAAGCTCAAGCTGATACTTAAAGGACTTTTTAATAATTCTGTCAATAAACTTTTCCTCTACGTCAACAAAAGCAAAGCCATTTATATATCTAATCTTTCTACCGGCCGTTATCTGATGTGTACTATAAATATGATCACATTTAGAAGTTATCGGCTCATCAATTCCATCATCAAGATTAAAACTGCATTCAATGTCATAATAATTTTTGAGCGGTTCGCTGGAAAAATAGCTAAAACCTTTAGCACTCAAATCATTTGTAATTATTGTAAACTCTTTTTTTATTACTTTTGATCTGTCTTCATAAATAATCATTGTCATATCAATATTTAATGGAACTCTTAAATACTCTCTTCTTTGTATATTATAATTATTGAGAGGAAAACTGATCCATAGTCCTGGAATAGTTGATATTTCTTTGCCTATTACATTGCTTTCGCCAAGAAATACTCCCTCTTCAGAACATATTAAAATATTTACCGACTGACCATCAGGTATATTATATGTTCTACCTTTATAACTAGGTATATCAATAAGAATACGATCTTCATCCACACTTTTGATATAACTTTTAAGCGATAATAAATTACCTTTATCATCCTTAAATTCAATATCAAACTTAGTCAATTCTTTTATAAAATCATAAATATCAACCATAATATCCTACCCAAAATTATTCTAATAAATCTTCAAGTACTTTTGCATTCTTTTCTACAAGTTCTCTATTTATAGAAAAACTTTTTCTGAGATAATTTCTCAGAGCTTCCCTGATTAGCTCACTTCTTGTTCTTTGCTCAGCAGAAGCAAAATTATCAATTTTATTCAAGAAGTCATCAGGCATTGAAATTAATACTTTGGCCATTTTTCTCCCTCCCTAACGGATAAAAATACACCATCATTATTTATTATATCACTTTTCTGTATATTAATTACAGGAGTTACTCAAATTTCTTGGAATAAAGTTAAAATTTCCACTTTTAATCAAAGTTAAAATTAAGTTATCCTCTAAATACATTCTTTATCAACCTCATAAAATTATGATTTTTCGGATATTAGATTAAAGTAAATTCTGTTAATTATTATGTAACAATGTATTTAGAAGTGGTATCAAAAGCATCATATTTAAAAATTTGATAACAGATCAGGTATCAGGATTATTTCTGGAAGCAAAATTTAAAAGTAAAACTCATCGTTTCACTTTTAACGCTCCTGCTTCACATTACTTTTACAAGCGTCGGCCGCAAATTTTAATTTTTTAACAAAAATTATAGTTATACAGCGATCTGTTTTTGAAACC
>JAQVCB010000012.1:0-32599 GCA_028689995.1 Candidatus Gastranaerophilales bacterium | reverse complement strand
TTTTTACCAGTTTTACCGGCTTTTTTACGAATGTATTCGCCGACATACCTGACACCTTTACCCTTATAAACTTCAGGAGGTCTCTTGCTACGAATAAAAGCAGCAATATCGCCAACTGTTTGTTTATTAGCACCTGTAACTTTAATTTTTGTGTTACCTTCAACTTGGATCTCAATATCTTCAGGAGGATTCACTTCAACAGGATGACTGTATCCAAGCTGAAGAACAAGTTTTCTTCCTTCTTTTGCAGCTCTATAACCTACTCCATGAATTTCCAGATTCTTTGAAAAACCTGTTTTTACTCCATTTACAAGATTAGATACAAGTGTTCGGCTAAGTCCATGCAGCGATCTTGTTTTACGTTCTTCATTTACTCTTTCAAGTATGATCTTATTATCTTCAATCTTAACAGTTATTTCAGGTCTTATTGTAACACTATAACTCCCTAAAGGACCTTTTGCACTAACAACATTTTTCTCAATCTTAACTTCAACTTTTTCCGGAATATCAACCGGAGTTTTTCCAATTCTGGACATTTTCTTCTTGTCTCCTTTTCCGATATATTCTATAACTTAAGCAAATTTGCTTGTTTTACCCTCTGAGACTTTTCTCGGAATTACGAATCAGAGTTTATACTTTGTCAGTGATTTATTGTGAATCCATAAACCAATATTTATCTTTATTCAAAGCATACACTAGTTTATAAAATAACTTATGCTATTACCAAACATAACAAAGAACTTCACCACCGATGTTTTCTTTTTTGGCTTTTCTGTCAGTTAAAAGACCTTTACTTGTACTGATAATAGCAATTCCTAATCCATCAAATACTTTTGGCATATTTTTGGATTTTCTGTAAATTCTTAATCCGGGTTTACTAACACGTTTTAAGTTTGTAATGATTGGCTGATCTTTTTCATTGTATTTTAAGTCCACATGTAGAACTTTAAATTTACCAACTTCTTTAACTGAATGATCTGTAATATACCCTTCAGATTTAAGCAGTACAGCTAACTGCTCTTTTAGTTTTGAATGAGGTAACTCAAGACTTGAATGCTTAACAATATTAGCATTCCTAATTCGAGTTAACATATCTGCTATAGGATCTGTATTCATTTTATTTTTCCCCTTAATTTAGGAATATCTGATTACTAACGGATAGATTTATTCATAACCAGCTCTATAAAAAGAGACTGAGATTATTTTTATATTATAAGAAGATTACCAGCTGGATTTTGTTACGCCTGGTAATAAGCCCTGGTGAGCCATTGATCTAAGATGTAATCTGCAAAGACCAAAGTCACGGTAATAACCTCTTGGTCTGCCGCAGATGCTGCAACGGTTGTGCAATTTTACTTTTGAACATTTACCCTTTTCAACCAGTTCTCTTTTATGTTCTTCTTTAACTTTCATTGAAGTTTTAGCCAAGGTGATTCTCCTTAAATTATCTTTGACTATATATCATTAAGTGGCGTTCCACCTATCTTTTTCTAAATGGCATTCCCAATTCTGACAGCAATGCTCTTGCTTCTTCATCAGTTTTTGCTGTTGTTACAATTGAAATATTCATTCCCTTAACCAATTCAACATCATCATAGTTGATTTCGGGAAATAAAACCTGTTCTTTTAACCCAAGAGAATAATTTCCTCTTCCGTCAAAACTCTTGTCACTTACGCCTCTAAAGTCACGAATTCTTGGAAGTGCAACATTTAGAAGTTTTTGCAAGAAGTCATACATTTTCTGACCTCTTAAAGTAACCATTGTACCAATTGGCATACCTTCTCTGATCTTGAAAGTAGCAATTGATTTTTTAGCTCTTGTTATTACTGTTTTTTGTCCAGCAATACTTGTTAATTCCTTAACAGCTGCATCAAGAATTTTAACATTCTGAACAGCTTCTCCAACACCCATATTTAGCACTATTTTTTCCAGCTTTGGCACTTCATAGATGTTACTGTAACTAAATTGTTTTGTTAATGCAGGTATTACATCTTCTGCATATTTTGTCTTAAGATCTTTTGTTACTGGCATTGTTTTAACCCTTATAATTGTTCACCACATTTTTTACAGACACGTGATTTTTTACCGCCTTCCGGTTCCTCATGTCTGATCCTTGTCGGTTTTTCGCATTTTGGGCAATAGAGCATTGCTTTTGATGAGTTAAAAGGTGCTTCAAATTTAACCAATCCACCAGGAATATTATTCATCGGATTTGGCTTGGTTGCCTTTGTAATAATATTAACTCCTTCAACAATAATTTTACCTTCTTTAGGTAATGCTTCTTTGACGTTACCAACTTTACCTTTATCTTTACCGGCAATTATGATAACTCTATCACCTGTTTTTAAATGAATGCTTTTTTGTTCAGCTTTTGCCATAATTGTTCTCCTAAATTACTTCGGGAGCTAATGAGATTATTTTCATGAAGTTTTTATCCCGAAGCTCACGTGCTACAGGCCCAAAAACACGTGTACCTGTAGGATTTCCGTCTTTGTTAATTATAACAGCAGCGTTTTCGTCAAATCTGATTGTTGTGCCATCAGCTCTCTTTAGGCTTGCTTTGGTACGAACAACAACTGCTTTAACCAGGTCAGATTTTTTAACAGGCATATTAGGTGCAGCTGTTTTAACAACACCTACAATAATATCGCCTATTCCAGCATATCTTTTACCTGAACTACCAAGTACTCTAACACATAAAATTGTCTTTGCACCTGTGTTATCTGCTACGTTTAATCTACTTTCTTGTTGTATCATAGTTATAGTCCTTTTTTGGGAATAATTAGATGATCATTATACATTTACGGAGTGATTTTACATTAAGTAGCTTTTTGTATAACTTCAGCTACACTCCAACGTTTTAGTTTGCTTACCGGACGGTTTTCAATAATTTTTACCTTATCACCTTCACCGCAAATTTCTTTAGCATCTTCAGCCAAATAATTTTTGGTTGTAGCGATGATTTTTTTGTATTTAGGATGCGGATTATATTCAGCAACTTCAACCACAATGGTCTTATTCATTTTGTTACTGACAACCTGTCCAATTTTTTCTTTCTTAGGCACTGTTATTTACCTCTACTATTTTTGTAATTGTTTTTCTCTTATTACTGTTTTAAATTGAGCTATTTGAGATCTTGTCCTTGAGATTTCAGAAGTATTTTCTAACTTATGCAATGATAAATTCATTCTAAGCTCGAAAAGTTTCTTTCTAAGAGAAATAATCTCTTCATTCAGCTCATCTATTGTATGCTCGCGCATTTCACTTAGTTTCACTTTTGTCACCACCATTATTTTTCAATCATTTTTACTTTAATTGGAAGTTTTTGTGCTGCTAACTTTAGAGCTGTTGAAGCTGTTTCTCTATCAACTCCTGCCATCTCAAAAAGAATTCTTCCAGGTTTAACAACAGCTACCCAGTATTCAGGATTACCTTTGCCTGAACCCATACGTGTTTCAGCAGGTTTTGCTGTAACAGGCTTGTCAGGGAAAATTCTAATCCAAACTTGACCGCCTCTTTTTATAGATCTGGTCATTGCTCTTCTTGCAGCTTCTATTTGACGACTATTAATCCACGCTGGTTCCATGCTTTGAAGACCATAATCGCCATATTGTAATGAGATACCTCTGGTTTCGGTACCAGTCATTCTTCCTCGCATTTGTTTACGATATTTTGTTCTTTTGGGCATTAACATTATAACTACTCCTAACTTTTGGCTGGTGCAGGGCCACGACCTCTTTTACGAGGACCACGACCTGGGGCTGCTTCTGTACCTGACGATTTTGGTTTAATATTCTGATCAGCAGATTCTCCCGGGAGAATCTCACCTTTGAATATCCAAACTTTAATACCTATAATCCCCATAATTGTATCAGCTTCTGCAACACCGTAGTCGACGTCAGCTCTGAGTGTTTGAAGTGGAATTCGACCTTCTTTTGCCCATTCTGTACGAGCAATTTCAGCTCCGCCTAATCTGCCTGAAACAGCAACTTTTATTCCAAGAACACCTGAACGCATTGATCTTTGTATTGCTTGCTTCAGCGCTCTTCTGAATACAACTCTCTTTTCAAGTTGTGCAGCTATTGCTTCAGCAACAAGTTGTGCATCTGCATCAATTCTTGCAACTTCAACAACATCAATTTGTATGCGTTTTTTCACAAGATTAGTAAGATCTTTTCTTAATTCGTCAATTCCTTGTCCGCCTCTACCGACAATCATGCCAGGTTTGGCTGCAACTATAGTTATATTAACCTGTTGAGCTTTTCTATCAATTCCTATACGGCTAACACCTGATTGATATAATTTTTTCTTTATGAATTTACGTATTTTATCATCTTCTGATAATAGACTCGCATATTCCTTGGTTGCAAACCAATTGCTTAACCATGGTTTTATAATTCCTATTCTGAGTCCTATTGGATGAATTTTCTGTCCCAAGGTAGCCTCCTATTTAGATTTATTTTTGATTGTTGTATTAACAGTAACTTTGAGCGAAAGATGCGATGTACGTTTTAATCTTTTATAAACACGACCTTGCGCTCTTGGTCTTATTCTCTTGTATGTAGGACCTTCATCAGCAAAGATTTCTGTTAAAGTTAATCCTTCAGATGAAACTCCCCATTTTTCTGCTGCATTTGCTATTGCACATTTTAAATTCATTTCAACAACTTTTGCTGCGGTATAAGGCATAAAATGAAGAATATTCATTGCTTCATCAGCACTTTTACCACGAACTTCGTTCATTACCCTGCGTAATTTTCTTGCAGGCATTTTAATATATTTTTGTCTGGATCTAGCTTCCATAACTACTTCCTTTTTGCTGTCTTATCAGAACCTGCATGGCCTCTAAAATATCTGGTGGGTGAAAACTCACCAAGTTTATGACCAATCATTTGCTCTGTAATATAAACTGGAATATGTGTTTTACCGTTATGCACGGCAATTGTATGATTTAACATCTCTGGTATTATCATTGAATCTCTTGACCAGGTTTTTATAACTTTCTTATCACCTTGACTGTTCATTTTCTGAACTTTAGTCATAAGTGATTCATTAACGAAAGGTCCTTTTTTAAGTGATCGAGCCATTAGTTAAACTCTCCTTACTTGCGTTTTCTGACAATATATTTATCAGATGGCTTATTGCCTCTAGTTTTATATCCCATTGCAGGTTTTCCCCAAGGTGTTTGAGGTTGTCCGCCAATAGGTGACTTTCCTTCACCGCCTCCGTGGGGGTGATCAACAGCATTTTTAGCAACGCCTCTTACTGTTGGTTTTATACCCATCCAGCGTTTACGTCCTGCTTTTCCTATACTGATGTTTTTGTAATCAATATTTCCAAGAACACCAATGGTTGCATAGCAGTTTTTATGAATCATTCTCATTTCTGAGCTTGGTAACTTAACTGTAACATATTCGCCTTCTTTTGCCATAACCTGAGCGCCGCCGCCGGCACTTCTTACCAATTGACCGCCTCTTCTTGGTTTTAGTTCGATATTATGAACTATTGTACCAAGTGGAATACAGCCTATAGGTAATGCATTTCCGACTTTGATTTCGCTTTCAGGTCCGCTCTGAATTTTATCACCGACTTTTAAGTCTACTGGAGATAAGATATATCTTTTTTCACCGTCAGCATAAAACACCAGTGAAATCCTTACATTTCTGTTTGGATCATATTCAATTGTCTTAACTGTACCGGTAACTTCCAGTTTATTTCTTTTAAAATCAATAAGACGGTAATTTCTTTTATGACCACAGCCTTTATGTTGGCAGGTTATAATACCTCTATTGTTTCTTCCGGTACTTCCTTTTAATGACTTTGTTAATGATTTTTCAGATTTATCTGTTGTAATCTCTGAGAAATCACTTATTGTCATTCCTCTTAGTCCGGGAGATGTTGGATTAAATTTACGGATTCCCATTTTTTTATGCTCCTACTATTTCTTCAATAGGTTCACCAATAATGGTAATAATTGCCTTTTTACCAGATTGAGTTCTACCATGTTTTGTACCGCGTCTTTTTTCATGACTTGGCATATATATCGTTTTGACTTCTTTTACTTTTCTGCCAGGAAACAATAATTCCATAGCTTTTTTAATTTCAATTTTTGTGGCATCTTTTAAGACTTCAAATGTATATTGTCCTCTAGCCATAGCACTTGTTGATTTTTCAGTGATAAGAGGTCTTTTTAGTACTTCATAAAGTCTTTCTGTTTCATTTAATCTGCTCATTTTCTAAGTAACCTCTCTGTTATATCCTCGATTGCTGATTCTGTAATTAAAATGCTTTCAGCTTCCAGAATATCTTTTACATTAATATTTGAAGGCAAGATTAATTTAACATTTGGAAGATTTCTTGCTGATAATTCAAGATTCTGATTTCCTGCAAGATTATAATCCGCAATTACTAAAATTTTTCCACTTAATTGTACTGATTCAAGCACTTTCATAAACTCTTTGGTCTTTGGTGCTTCTAATGCGGAAAAATCTTTTACAACTTTAAGATTTTCATTTCTGGCTGAAAGTGCAGATCTTAAAGCTAATCTACGAGCTTTTACAGGCATAGAAAGTGAAAAATTTCTTGGTTTTGGTCCAAAGATTACGCCACCACCAACAAATAATGGACTTCTTAAACTACCTGCACGGGCTCTGCCTGTTCCTTTTTGTTTCCACGGTTTTTTACCTCCACCTCTAACCTCAGCACGGGTTTTGGTTGAAGCTGTTCCTGCTCTTGCATTACAAAGCTGTCTTTTTAATGCAAGATGCATCACATGGATATTTGGTTCTATACCAAATACGTTATCATCAAGATCAATCTGACCAAGATTTGCTCCATTGCTGCTGTGTATGGTTAATTGTTTTTGCATAATTTTTTTCCTCGAAATAATGTGTTTTGGAACAATTATTTATTCCATTTTGTAATTGATGGTTGAATGGTAATCAATTTACCTTCAGGGCCCGGCACAGAACCCTTGATTAAAAGAAGGTTTTTTTCAGAATCAACTTTAACTACAGTTAATTTCTTAACTGTAACCATTTTATTCCCCATTTTACCTGCCATTTTTGTGCCTTTATAAACTCTTGAAGGAGTTGTACCTGCACCAATAGAGCCCGGTAATCTATGATTCTTTGAACCATGAGACATCGGTCCTCTAGCAAAATTATGTCTTTTTACTGTTCCCTGAAAACCTTTTCCTATAGATTTTCCGGATACATCAATAATATCGCCTTCTTTAAGAATTGAAACTTCAATTTTTTGACCAACTGTGTAATCTCTAACGTTATCAACTCTAAATTCCTGCAATTTTCTAAATGCAGGTAGATCATTTTTTTCCAAATGATTTAATTGAGCTTTTGTTAAATACTTCTTCTTATCAGCATTAATGCCGACCTGAATGGCATCATAACCATCTGTATTTTTAGTTTTTATTTGTGTAACTGTTAATGGGTCGACTTTTACAACTGTAACAGGAATGACCAAACCGTCATTATCAAACACTTGGGTCATACCCAGTTTTTCACCAATTATTCCTAGGGTCACGGTATTTACCTCTCTTTTTGTGAGCGCTACGTTTAAAAAACTTCGTAGATCACATTTATCAACTGTTATTCAATTTTCAGCGGGTTCAGCAAGCCTCTCCCTTTAATAATCCTTTCTTAAAAGATTATAATTTAACTTCAATATCAACACCAGCTGGTAAATCTAACCTGCTTAGTTCTTCTGTTGTCTGACGAGTAGGATCAAGAATATCAATTATTCTTTTATGTACTCTTGTTTCAAAATGTTCTCTTGACTTTTTGTCGACATGAGGTGATCTTAATACGCAATACACCTTACGTCTTGTAGGAAGAGGAATAGGTCCAGCAACCTTTGCATCTGTACGTTTAGCTGTTTCTACAATTTTATCAGCTGAACTATCTATTAAACGATGGTCGTATGCTTTTAAGCAAACTCTTATTCTGTGACGTTTGGTACTCATAATTGCACTTCCGATCGAAACCTTTCCTACTTTACTAATTTACTAACTGTTTATGCCGGCAACCCAGCCTAGTTTTTTGAGATGGAAATCAAAAGCTTTTAGCTTTTGATTTCCAAACTCTGATTATCTATTCGGTAATTTTATCTACAACGCCAGCTCCAACTGTACGTCCACCTTCTCTGATAGCAAATCTCATACCTTGTTCGATAGCTACCGGAGCGATAAGCTCAACATCCATAACGATGTTATCACCAGGCATTACCATTTCAGTTCCTTCAGGTAATTTGATTGAACCGGTAACGTCAGTTGTTCTGATATAGAATTGTGGTCTGTATCCAGGGAAGAATGGAGTATGTCTTCCACCTTCATCTTTGGATAATACATATACGTTTGCACTGAATTTTGTATGAGGTTTAATACTTCCTGGTTTAGCAAGTACTTGTCCTCTTTCAATATCGTCCTTGGAAACACCTCTCATAAGAGCACCGATGTTATCCCCAGCAATACCTTCGTCTAATTGTTTTCTGAACATTTCAACTCCAGTAACAACTGTTTTCTTGGTAGCTTTGAAACCAATAATTTCTATTTCTTCACCGACTTTAACTGTTCCTCTTTCAACTCTACCGGTAGCAACTGTACCTCTACCTGTGATTGAGAAAACATCTTCAACGGGCATCAAGAATGGAAGATCTGTAGCTCTTTCAGGAGTTGGAATATAATCATCAACTGCTACCATAAGATCCCAGATTTTATCTACCCATTCATTTTCACCTTTTTGAATTTTTGGATTAGCTGTAACAGCTTCTAAAGCTTTTAAAGCACTTCCATGAATAAAAGGAATATTATCTCCATCAAATTCATATGAAGTTAATAATTCTCTTGCTTCCATTTCAACAAGTTCAAGTAATTCTGGATCATCAACCATATCACATTTATTCATGAACACAACTAATTTAGGTACGCCAACCTGACGTGCTAAAAGAATATGCTCTCTGGTTTGTGGCATAGGACCGTCAGCTGCAGAAAGAACAAGAATCGCTCCATCCATTTGAGCTGCACCAGTGATCATGTTTTTAACATAATCAGCATGTCCAGGACAATCAACGTGAGCATAATGTCTGTTTGCTGTTTCATACTCAACATGCGCTGTTGAAATTGTAATACCTCTAGCTTTTTCTTCAGGGGCAGCATCGATTTGATCAAATGCTTTAGCTTCTGCCTGACCCATTGCTGCTAATGAAAATGTAATAGCAGCGGTTAATGTTGTTTTACCATGGTCAACGTGTCCAATAGTTCCTACGTTAACATGCGGCTTTGTACGTTCAAATTTTGCCCGAGCCATTCTAATTCTCCTCTTAGGTAAGTTATACACTAAATATTTCTATTACTAGGTTTTTTTATTTGATTAGTCTAAAAAATAAATTTCAGCTTATCTTTTAGCTTCATCGTTGTTTTTTAGCCCATGATGAGATTTGAACTCATGGCCTTCCCCTTACCATGGGATGCGCTACCCCTGCGCCACATGGGCATTTTACTTCTTTCACCCAATGGATTTGGAAGTAGGAATTGGGCAGGGTTGGATTTGAACCAACGTAGACGAATCAGCGGATTTACAGTCCGCCCCCTTTAACCACTCGGGCACCTACCCATTTTTAGCCGGTGATGGGAATCGAACCCGCAACCTACGGTTTACAAAACCGTTGCTCTACCTTTGAGCTACACCGGCTCGATAATGAGTTACGAATTCCTTACCTCTGCCGCCTTCGCGTCGCCGCAAAGAATTTCTTCACTCCTGCTTCGCAATCGAGCTTGCGAATTCTTATATTAGTAAGGACATGGCTAACTGTCAATACTTTTATTGCATGAAAGAGTATTCGCTAAGTGCGCTCTTACATTAAGAAACCACGAAAATAATTAAGTATCAAGCTCAAGTATTAAGAAATGTTTACAATCTTTTTTTATAAAAATAAATTTGAATTAATACAATTAATTATAAAGGTGACAGCTTACCCTATGATTTTCAGAAACTGTAATCAATTCAGGACTTACATTTTTACAAAGCTCTATCCTATGGCCACATCTCGGATAAAATGGACAACCACTAATATTATCAGATATTGCCGGAGGTTGGCCTTTTATAGCTTTTAGTTTTTGTGAGTTTTTGACCGGAAGTGATTCGAGCAGACCCTGAGTATAAGGATGAAGAGGATTTTTAAATATGGACATGACATCGGCATATTCAACTATTCTGCCAGCATATAACACTGCCACATTGTTACATGTTTCTGCAACGATTCCAAGATCATGGGTAATCAAAAGTAAAGAAGTTCCTCTTTCTTCCTGAACAGATTTAATTAGATTTAATATTTGTGCCTGAACAGTGACATCAAGTGCAGTTGTTGGTTCATCTGCAATTATAAGTTCCGGATTGCAACTTAATGACATGGCTATAATAGCTCTTTGCCTCATGCCGCCGGAAAATTGATGAGGATAATCATTGTATCTTTTGTCAGCTTCAGGAATTTTTACATTTTTTAAAGATTCTATCGCAATTTCTTTTGCTTCCTTTTTTGATACCTTTTGATGAAGCGCTATAACTTCATGAATTTGCTCCCCTACCGTATAAAGAGGATTTAACGAAGTCATGGGATCCTGAGGTATTAACGCTATTTGATTTCCTCTGATTTGCTGCATTTCTTTTTCAGAAAAACCTAAAATATTTTTTTCTTTCCATAATATTTCTCCTGATTCTATGACAGCATTTGAAGGTAAAAGCCTCATAACAGACATGGCCGTAACAGATTTTCCACAACCAGATTCACCGACAATCCCGAGAGATTTTGCTCTTTCTAGCTGTAAACTTATTCCATGAATTGCTTTTGCTATTTGTGATTCCAGTTTGAAACTTATGTTTAAATCTTTAATTTCCAATATATTTTTCATAATTATTCTTAATATTTATTCTTAATTAAATTTTTTATAATAAATATTGTACCCTAATTTATATTATAATAGCTAATGAGAGTATGACAGTTACTCCATAAAGTCTTTTGTATACAATGCTTTAAAATAACGTTGAAAAGACTTGAAAGGAACTCAAGTTGAATATAAACACAGAAATGAGCCCGGAAATATCATTGATAATCTGTACACGAAACAGAGATCATGTAATTTCTGATACATTAAATTCAGCTTTATCACAATCTCTTGATACATCCAGATATGAAGTCCTTGTAATGGATCAAAGTACAAATGACGAAACAGAAAAACTACTTAAAGATTATTCAAATTTCAGATATTTTAGATTAAATTCAAGAGGACTTTCAATTTCAAGGAACGAAGGTTTAAAACAATCCCGCGGTGAAATTATTGTTTTTGCCGATGATGATTTACTCTTTGAAGAAAATTATCTTTCTGACATAGTTGATTTTTTTAGTAATTCTGAATTTAAACCTGATATGATCGGGGGAAAAATTCTTCCTAAATACCTTGCTCCAAAACCTGACTGGATAGAAGGGTATCTTCTGGGGGGGCTTGGATATTCAGATTATGGAGATAAACCACGCCTTTATGATTCTCATCCAAAACATGTTCCATACGGCGGAAATATGGCAATAAAAAGAAAATGTCTAAATAAAGTCGGCAGTTTTTCAATAATAAAAAATGCTGATCAATCTTTAACCGTTGAAAACGAAGATATTATTTTCGCAAACAAACTAAGAGAACTCGGATATACTCTTGCATACTGTCCTGATATGGTTGTATATCACAAAATACAGCCTGATTTTTTAACCTATAAATATTACAAAAAAAGATACTATCTACAAGGAATTTCTGACGCAAAAGCCTATTACATGCTTGAAATGTTTAGTTATTCAGAGATTACGATTAAAATAATAATTCATATAAAACGATTGTTTACAGGTTTAATATTTCAATTTTTTAAGAAAACCCCGTATGAAAAATACTATCAAAACTTGAGAGTGTATTATAATGCTGGATATATCAAATCATTACTTAAAATTTTATTTGATAAAAAAATCTAGTGCATAGGTTACTAAATAATATGATATACTTTCCCGAATTGTCATCCTGAGGAGCAAAGCGACGTGAGGATCTTGCTAATATAAAATTTAATATCAATTTTATAACTAAATCAGACGGTAAGATTGCCACGGGCTAAAGCCCTCGCAATGACAGGAATACACTTTTAACATATTATTTGCAAATCTTACTACCATTTAAAAGGAAACTGTAATGAAAATTCACGAATATCAGGCAAAAGAACTGCTCAAACAATATAATATCCCTGTACCTGAAAGCAAATTGGCTTTATCAGCAGAAGAAGCAATTAATATAGCAAACAATATTACAGGTATTCCCTGTGTAATTAAAGCTCAGGTGCATTCTGGGGCTAGGGGCAAGGCTGGTGGAATTAAATTTGCACGCACTATTAATGAAGTGAAACAAGCAGCAGATCAAATAATAGGAATGGAACTTTCAAGTATCCAGACCGCAGGAGAAGTAAAAAAAGTCAGAAAAGTTTTAGTCGAAGGGGCAGCCCTGATTGATAAAGAATACTATTTAAGTCTTGTCCTTGACAGATCCGAGGAATGCATAACAATTATTGCAAGTACAGAGGGCGGCATGGATATAGAAGAAATTGCTCAAAAAACTCCTGAACTTATTTTTAAGGTAAATGTTGATGTCAAAACAGGACTTGAACAGGAAAAAATAGCTAAATTAGCCGAAAACCTTGGACTTAACAATGATTTTACAACTCTTTTGGCCAATTTATACAGATTGTTTATTGAAAAAGATTGTTCTCTTGTAGAAATTAACCCGCTTGTTAAAACAAAAGACAATAAAATAATCGCGCTTGACGCAAAAATCAACTTTGATGATAACGCTCTTTACAGAAATCAGGATATTGCAGCTCTAAGAGATATCGAAGAGGAAAATCCTCTTGAGGTTGAAGCTTCTAAATACAATCTTAATTATATAAAATTAAACGGTACAGTTGGCTGCATGGTCAACGGTGCCGGTCTTGCCATGGCAACTATGGATATTGTCAAACTTGCAGGAGCTGAACCTGCAAATTTCCTTGATGTCGGAGGGGGCGCAAGTTCACAGAACATTGAGAATGCTTTTAAATTATTAATGAGCGATAAAAACGTCAATCTTGTATTTATTAATATTTTCGGCGGCATACTAAGATGCGACATTCTTGCAGAAGGAATTAAAAGCGCTGTAACCAGTTTAAATGTGAGTATTCCTGTTATAGTAAGACTGGAAGGTACAAATGCAGAAATCGGCAAAAAGATTTTAAACGAATCAGGCTTGAAATTTATAGTATGTGATTCATTAAATGATGCTGTAACCTTAATCATGGATGCTTTAGAGGTAAAAATATAATGACAATATTTGTAAATAAAAACAGTAAAGTCCTTGTACAGGGAATAACCGGAAAAGAAGGTTCTTTTCATACTGAAAAATGTCTTGAGTACGGTACTAAAATAGTTTGCGGAGTCACTCCCGGAAAATCAGGCCAGAAAATATTTGATATACCTGTTTTTAATTGCGTAGCAGACGCAAAAAAAGAACATAATATCGATGCTTCATTAATATTTGTCCCTCCAAAGTTTGCAGCCGATGCGATTATGGAAGCGGCAAAAAATGATATTTCTCTTATAGTTTGCATAACAGAGGGTATTCCTGTCATCGATATGCTCAAGGTCAAGAAGTTTGTTGATGAAAAAGGATGCAGGCTTATCGGTCCGAATTGTCCCGGAATAATATCACCTGAAGAAGCTAAACTTGGAATCATGCCCGGTCATATTCATAAAAAAGGCGTTGCAGGAATTATTTCAAGAAGTGGAACTCTTACATATGAAGCTGTATGGCAATTGACTCAGCTTGGAATAGGACAGTCCACCTGTATTGGTATTGGCGGTGATCCTATTATCGGGACTTCATTTATTGATTGTTTAAGAGAATTTGAAAAAGACCCTGAAACAGAAATAATCTGTCTTGTCGGAGAAATTGGCGGGACAGCCGAAGAAGAAGCAGCAGAATTTATCAAAAAGAATTTATCAAAACCTGTTGTTAGTTTTATCGCAGGAACGACAGCACCTCCCGGAAAAAGAATGGGGCATGCAGGAGCGATTATTTCAGGAGGAAAAGGAACTGCAAAAGGGAAAATTAAAGCACTTGAAGAAGCAGGAGTAAGAGTGTGCATCAACCCTGCTGAAATTGGTGTAACTATTAAACGAGTACTGGAAGAAAGACAACTTATTAAGTCATAAGTTATTTATTTGAAAATCGTAGGATGGGCAGTCTTTGCCCATCTTTTTTATTTGGTCTGTAAATAAAAAGTACGAAATTCTTTTATGGGGGGTAACGGAAAGATGCTGAAACAAGTTCAGCATGACACATAAATTTGATAAAACTCCCAAGAAGCGAATTATGGATTGTTAAAATCTTTTTTAGCAAGGATTTACACATAGCTCCTTCTTCTATTACTACCAACAAAGAACTCTACTTCAATT
Organism: Candidatus Gastranaerophilales bacterium; assembly: GCA_028689995.1. GTDB lineage: Bacteria > Cyanobacteriota > Vampirovibrionia > Gastranaerophilales > UBA9579 > JAQVCB01. The sequence continues at coordinate 18,069 of JAQVCB010000012.1, read as the reverse complement.
TAAGTCCAAAAACACTTCTTTCCCAACCCTCCTTAAAATAAATAAAAACAAAATAAAAAAGGAGGGGCTATGTGTAAATCCGCCGCCTTAAAAGGTTTTTTACAATCCATTATGAGCGAGTAACACAGGTAAAATTGTTCCATCCCCTTTAGGGGTGAGGAAGAACTAGTAATCTTTGTTTATAGTTGTAATTAAACATTGTTCTGACGAATTAACAATTTTACCGATACAATCAAGCAAACCTCTTCAGCGTGGGTTAAAACCCTACGATACTCGGATTTTTTGAATTTATAATGGATTAACGACCCAAACCCCGTGTCTATTATCTTTGTGAGCAAAAAGAAAAGCGCCCCAGAAAATAATTTTAAAAAAGTCATCTTGAGCGGAGCGATAGCGGAGTCGAAAGATCTTACCAATCCTGAAGTATTTTTATAATGTTGACAAGATGCCTCGACTTCGCTCGGCATGACACAAAAAAGTAGCAAAGATGTTGATTTCAAAGGGGCTAGCCCCTTTGGCTGAACACAGCTTACTGACACTTGCCTGTCAAATGTATGCTTTAGCGCATCTGTCTGAGCGCAGCGAATTATGAGCATCATTGAATAAAAACTATAAATTAAGGGCTTAGTGTCAGTAATGAACAAAAAATTTTTCTTTTTTTGCTTCGTTTTTTATTTTAAAATTAAATTATGAAAAATTTTTCTTTATTAGATCAATTAATATATTCTACTGTGAGGTTGGAAGTTTTTAACAGAGAAAATATTCCTATTGGAGTAGGATCAGCTTTTTTACAAGCTCTTTCAATCGATGATTGTGATTGTGGTTTACTTATAACCAACAAACATGTTATAAAAGATGCTTATTTTTGTAAGTTTTGTTTTACTCTTGCTGATGAAAATAATAATCCTATTTTTGGTCAAAAAATTCTTTTTCGTATAGGAGACTTTGAATCACAATGTTACCTTCATCCTAATCCAGATATTGATCTATGCGCACTACCATTTGGACCGATTTATAATTATTTAAAGAATCAAGGAATCAATATATTTTTTTATAGACTAAATGAAGGTTTAATTCCTTCCGATGATATTTTAACAAGCCTAGAATATGCTGAAGATATAATAATGATAGGTTATCCTTGTGGTTTATGGGATAAAGAAAATAATTTACCTATAATTAGAAGAGGAATTACAGCTTCTCATACTGCAAAAGATTATAATAATAAACCTTATTTTTTAACTGATATGTCTGTTTTTGGAGGATCTAGTGGTTCACCTATTTTTATATACAATCCTGGTCATTATCCAAATAAAGAAGGGGGATTGAGTTTAGGAAATAGAATATTTTTTATAGGTATAAATTTTGCAGTTTTTCATTATAATATTAATGGTCAAGCGGAAATTATAAGTACTCCTGTTAAAGATAGTTTAATATTTAATGCTAACATTCCTAACAATATAGGTTTGGCAATTCAATCTAAAAAAATTCTTGATTTCAAAGAAATATTTAAACCACTTCTTAAGAAAAGTCAGCAATATTCAATAGAAAATGTAGAAGTTTTTTCCGATCAATATAAATTTGGTAACCCAAACCCAGAAAATTTCTAACTTAAATAGAAATAAAATTTTAGAAGCTCAACACTGATGGGCTAACAGCCTATCCTACTATTTAATATATTATTATAAAATCACAGCGCCTTTGGTGTCTACACTTACTGTCCTGATGTCAGCTTTAATTCCAAGCCCTTCCCATACAGACTTTACGTTGTTTTTTATACTTTCAATACTGTTATTCTTTGATATAACGAGAATACTCGGACCGGCTCCGCTTAAAACAGCGCCCATTACATTATCAATATCTTTAAGACTTGTCATAATTTCATTAAATCCAGGCACTAACCTGCTCCTGTAAGGCTGATGTATTCTGTCAGCCAGAGCCAGTTTCATTAACTCGGCATCTTTTGTATGAAGTGCATCAATAAACATTGCGCATCTTTTACCATTAAACGCTGCATCTTTAAGAGAAATATTTTCAGGAAGTACCGATCTTGATATTGTGGTTGCAAGTTCATAATCAGGTATACAGATTGTTAACTTCCAATTATCAGGCCATTCAAGTTTTTTGTAAATAATACTGCCATCATCTTCAGCTGAAGATAACGTAAACCCACCAATCATGGCAGGGGTAATATTATCAGGATGACCTTCCACTTCATTTGCTATAGATAAAAGAACATCTTCATCGGCAGGATTTCCCAGCAGTTCGTTTGCTGCAAGTACTCCTCCAACGATTACAGATGCACTGCTTCCTAACCCTTTTGCAATAGGTATATTTGATTGAATATTAATTTTCAATGCCGGAGGAGTTTGCCCTGTGTAATTATAAAGGAGCTCTACAGCTTTATAGACTATATTGGTCTTGTCTGTAGGAATAAGAAAACCTGATATTCCCTCATCCTGATCACCAAGAATGTTTATTTCAAGCCCATTTGTAGGATAAACTGTTTCTTCGAGAGTTACAGTATTATATATTGGCAAAGCCATGCCAAAGCAATCAAACCCTGGACCTATATTTGCTGTTGTAGCCGGTACTTTAACGCTTACCTTCAATTTTTTTATGCCCTTATTTAAATTCTAAACTTTTATGGTGCAGCTATGCTGCTTTGCGGAGCTACAATTGACATTGCATAAGGATAATTAAAATATTTATTTGCTGTTTGTTTAACATCATCAATTGTAACTGAATTAATCAAATCGGGGAAATTATAATTAAACTTGTAACCTTTGCCTATCGACTCAAACCACGCCAAGTAATGTGCTTTTCCCTGATTTGTTTCCTGTGATAATAAAAACTGCCCGTTTATTTTCTGTTTTTCTTCACTAAGTTCCTTTGCGCTTATATTCTCAGACTTAATCCTGTTTATCTCACTTAAAAAACCATCTGTAACCGTTTTTAAATTTTTAGGTTCTGTACCTATATATAACATAAAAACATTATTATCAAGTCTTGATGGATAAGCACTGCCAACCTGATATGCAAGCCCCTGTTTTTCTCTTAAATCAACGAAAAGTCTTGAACTAAGCCCGCTTCCTAGTAAAGCATCAATGATTTTTAAACTTGCATAGTCTTTTTCAGCTGCAATTCCTCTAACCGGCCATCCCATGATGACCCATGCCGCTGAAGTTTGTTTTGCAGTCATTACTGACTTATTTTGAGCAAAAGGCTTGAATTGATTTTGCAGACCGGCAATATCAACAATTTTACCGCATTTCAGAGGAAAATACGCGTTTATTTTATCTGAAAGAAGCTTCTGATCAATTTTTCCTGATGCTGCTATTACCAAGTTTTCAGGGATAAAATAATCTTTATAAAAGTTAATAATTTCATCTCTGGTTATGTTTGGAATGTTTTTTTCAAGCACTTCTCCTACAAAACCATAAGGATGATTAGGAAATACTTCTCTGTTAAACTTTTCCATTGCAAGAGGCAGAGGATTATCTCTTGATTTCTGTATACTCTGTAATATATCAATTTTAAACTTATCGATATCTTCCTGATTAAATAAAGGGTTATTTACCACATCTGCCAAAATCTCAAGAGCCTTATCAAAATCCTGAGCTGTTGATTTAAGCTGAATTTCAAAATAATCAGGATTTGAAGACGGTGCAATAATTATGCCTGAGTTTTCAAGTTCTTTTGATAATTCAAGAGCAGACCTGTTTTTTGTACCTTTTAAAAGTATTCCCGTTATTAAATCAGTTATTCCGGGTTTTGTTTCTATCAGATCTCCGCCCTTAAAAATTAAACTCATCGAAATAATTTCATTGGAGATATTTTTATCCGTAATCAACGTAGCTCCGTTACTTAAAACTGATTTTGTTATGTTGTTATAAGTTTCTTCTGACTTCGGAATTGCTCCAACATTGCTATTTTCAGGTAAAAGTCCTGCAACTGCCATTTTTGAAGTCAAAAGATATTTATTAACAGCCAGTTTGACATCATATGCTGTAATTTTATTAAGTTCATCAATATATTTAGTGTAATAATCAATATTACCGCCAATTGTCATTGTATATCCTATTGAATTTGCAATATTTTCTGTTGATTCACTGCTATACAAAAATTGTCTTTGTAACTGTATTTTAGCTCTTTTTAGTTCTTCCTGAGTTATCCCCTGTTTGAGCTTTTCAATTTCTTTGATTATAGATTCTTTTGCAATAGTATAATTTTGAGGATCAAGATTGGCATCAACAATAAATATACTGTCATCCTTCATTGATTGATTTCCAGCATCAACAGAAGTTACAATATTAAGTTTATCTTTAACATTTTGATAAAGCCTGGAAGTTCTGCCGTTACCAAGTACATTTGCGGCAATATCAAGAGCATTATTATCTTTTTGATCTGTTACAGGCACTCCCTTAAAAGCAATATCGAGATATGCAACATTATAATTACCTTTTTTAACTATTTCAACTGTCTTTATAACTTGAGGCTCACGACTATATTTAATTTGTGGAGCTTTCGCAGTTAAATTATCTCCAAATTTTTGTTTTACAAGACTTAGAGCTTTATGTGTATCAACATCTCCAACAATAACAGTAATCATGTTTGATGGAATATACCATCTATGATAATATTTCAAAATTTCACTTCTCGGTATACTCCCTATTATTTCTGACGTACCGAGAGTATCGTATTTGTACGGATGGGATTTAAAAAGAGTTTTTATTATGTTATCTGACTGAATTCTTTCCGGAGAATCATCTGCTCTTCTTATCTCTTCCTGAACAACTTTTCGTTCTCTGTTAAGCTCTGCCTCAGGAATTTGAGCATTAAGCAGCATATCTGAATGAAGATCAACTGCCGTATCAAAATATTGGCTTGGCAGTGTTATATAAAAATGAGTAAAATCCTTACTTGTAGCAGCATTAAAATGCCCTCCCCTGGATTCAAGAATTCTATCAACTTCACCAACTTTATATTTTTTCGTCCCTTTAAATAATAAATGTTCTAGAAAGTGCGATACACCGTTATTACTGTCATCTTCATTAACTGAACCTGTTTTAACCCAGGTATCAACTGTTACAATAGGATTAGAATGAATTTCCTTAATTACAACTGTCTGTCCATTATTTAAATGAAAAACCTTAATATTATCGCTATTTTGAACAGCATTACAATTTAAATTTACTGATAAAAAAATCAATAAGAATAAAATTATGCAGATCCAGTGATGAAAAAATTCTAAATTTTGTAGAAATTTGTATTTTTCCATAACCTCATTAAAAATATTTCTGAACATTTAAATCCCCATTCTTGTATAAATTGCCCTTATATTTCTCAAATAATAGTTTGACTCAAAACATTCATTAATTTCAACTTCGCTCAAAAGCTTTGTAACTCTTTCATCTTTAAGAAGATTTTCCTTAAAATTGCCGTCATTTGTATTCCATGCCTTATGTGCATTTTCTTGAACAAGTTTATAAGCTTCTTCTCTTAATAAACCTTTATTTATAAGGGCAAGCAGTACTCTTTGAGAGTGAACAACCCCTCCGTAAAGCTCCATGTTTGTTTTCATGTTTTCAGGATAAACTTGAAGGTTATCAACTATATTCTTAAACCTGTTTAACATGTAATCTAGCAAAATAGTGCTATCCGGTAGGATAATTCTTTCCACCGAACTGTGGCTAATATCTCTTTCATGCCAGAGGGCAATATTTTCAAGAGCTGCAATAGAATTTGATCTAATCACTCTTGCAAGGCCGCAAAGATTTTCTGAACCTATAGGATTCTTTTTGTGAGGCATTGCTGAAGAGCCTTTTTGTCCTTTTGAAAAGCCTTCTTCTACTTCAAGAACTTCTGTTCTTTGAAGATGCCTTATTTCAGTAGCAAACTGTTCTATTGTTGATGCAATTAAAGCAAGCGTCTGCATATAACTGGCATGCAAATCTCTCTGGATAACCTGAGTTGAAACAATAGCAGGATTCAAATCAAGTTCTTTACAGACAAACTTTTCAATTGCCGGATCTATATTACTGTAAGTTCCAACTGGGCCGCTTATTTGTCCTACGTTTATTTCATTTTTTGCTGTTATAAACCTTTCAAGATTTCTTTCGAAAATATCTAACCAGACACAAAGTTTGAGTCCGAAAGTTATCGGTTCTGCGTGAATTCCGTGAGATCTACCGATCATAACGGTATCTTTATGCAATTTTATTTTGTTTTTTAATGAAACAATAACTTCTTTAATATCTTTTTCGAGAATTTGATTAGCTTTTTTTATCTGAAGAGCAAGAGCTGTATCGAGTACATCGGAGCTTGTCATACCCATATGTATATACCTTGAAGATTCACCTACATTTTCATTTACACTGGTCAAAAAAGCTATAACATCGTGTTTAACTTCCTGCTCTATTTCATCTATTCTTTTTAAATCAAATTTTGCCTTTTTTTCAATTTCTTTTAAATCTTTGTCCGGTATATTACCCAACTTATTTTGAGCCCTGCAGGCTGCAATTTCAACCTTAAGCCAGCAATTATATCTATAATCCGGTTCCCATATTTCCATCATTTCAGGAAGTGAGTATCTTTCAATCATATCTATCCTTTCACATCATAAAATTTATATCTCAATTTAATTATTTAGTACTTCATTTATATATCAAATTTATTCATATGTACACTTAAGTAAATTAGTAGTAATACACGTTGGCAATACAATTAGCAATATTAGTAATGTCATTTTTTACCAGATTTACCTACGATTAACCCTGTAATTTCATAATTTAGGAACGAGTTGCGAAAAGCTTACACCGTATGCAAATTAAAATTCCCCGGCTTTTCTCAACTCCTGCTTGCATATATGAAAATAAAACATGAAATACCTAAAGGATGCAGAAAAAGCTAATTATGATCTGATTCTTCAGCAACTGATAGGAAAACTTGATAAATCAAAAGTTTTGGTTGAATCAGCGGCTCAAATTCATCACTCCCGCTTCGCTTAAAATGAGTTACATAAACCCTGCAATGAAAATTCATCATTTTCATTGCAGGGTTTATGTAGGCTGTCCTTAATAGATTCAAAAGCTTCAATTATTGACATAAATCTGGGAGCATTTCCATCCAACTTTAAATATGATACAGGAAAGAAATTAACCGATTTTTTTTGCAATTCCCCATCCGGTAAGAATATCTAGTTCATAAATATCTGTATATGATGGGTGTTGTTTAACCAATAGATCAAATACTTTCCTTACCTGTGCTGTTTTTCTCTCTTCTTCAGGCATATTCTTAACTCTAGGTTCTTCTTTGGCTGTTCCTGAAGTATCTGCTTGCACCCAAAGATCGAATGACCAGTCTAAATCATCAAAAATTATATATCCATTTGGTTTTAAAAGTTTATCTACAAGAAAAAAGGCAAAACCTGTATCATACCAGGTATGAGAATCATCAAAATAACAAAGATCAAATTTTGGAGTAGAAGGTTCCTCTATAAATTTCATTAATCTCCAAAGATGAGAAAAGGGTTCATAATAAAAATTAACATACTTTTTTAATTCTAGTTTATCAAGCAAAGCTTCAATATCAGGGTCACACTCTTGTGAGCGTACTTTATCTATGGTAGTTATACTACCTCTTCCTAATTCATCAAGTGCACCTGCCATATAACAGGTTGATACTCCGTGAAAAAAACCAAGTTCGAGAATATTTTCAGGTTTTTTTTCTAATATAAAATTTGTTATTTCTTTAGCTTTTACCAGAGACATGCAAGGAATTCCATCAACAACTTTGCTTATTTTCTCAATCTTCATTTTATATTCTCCTTGTAGAATATCTTCATTTTATTTAAAACTATAATAAATATAGTGCAAAAACACTAAAAAATTAATTTAAACTTTTCTCAAAAGAGGAAAGTTCTACTTTCCAACAATGTAATTTTGTTATTGTATGTGTAATTGGAAAGTGTTAATATTTTTATAATTTAAATATACTTTTTACAGAGTGTTTGGAGGAAAATTTTGTGAGTATACTTGTAACTGTTGATGATAGTGGGAAATTGACTGCAATAAGTATTGAAGCTGAAAGCGTTAACACTGACACAATTAATGAAAAAACTACTGATCAAGGCGTAACAATTGAAAGTGTACCAGTTAAGGATGGATTGGTTGATGGCGTTGATATTTCAGAAAACATTAATCAGGATGTAAGAAATACTTCCAGCCCAACCTTTGTGGAAATCAGTACTGACACAATTAATGAAAAAACTACTGATCAAGGTGTAACAATTGAAAGTGTACCAGTTAAGGATGGATTGGTTGATGGCGTTGATATTTCAGAAAACATTAATCAGGATGTAAGAAATACTTCCAGCCCAACCTTTGAGGGACTTAACATAACTTCATCAATCCCAGCCATTAATTTAACAACATATAATGATGATAATAATGCATGCTATGTAATAGGAAATAGAGCCAGGGGAACTATTGGTAATCCGCAACCGGTACAATTAGGAGATTTTTTAATTTTCATTTCAGGAAAAGGTTATGGAAGTTCGGATTTTAGTTCAACTTCAAGAACAAGTATTCAATTAAGGGCAGCGGAAAATTGGTCTGATACTGCTCAAGGAGCAAAGATTAATATAAATGTTACTCCCAATGGCTCAACAACATTTGCTTCAGCAATGACTATTAATGAGAATAGCGCAGTTTATATTGGCGCTTCTTCGGTTGTTGATACAAATTATCTGTTGCAACTTCCTAATAGTTCCACTAAAAAGGCAAAAGCTCAAGCTTGGGACACTTATTCTGACTCAAGAATTAAAAAAGATCTGGGCTCTTGTCACTATGGCTTAAATGAAATATTACAGTTAAAGCCTAGAAAATATACGCATCATTCTTCAGAATTTGTTTATCCTAAAATAGAAAAAGAAATAACTAATGAAAATGGCGAAAAAGTTACTGAGCTGATTGATGATTTAACTAAAACTCCTGAATTGGTTTTATCAGATGAGAACATACAAGAGATAGGTTTCTTTGCTCAGGAAATTTATGAAGTTATTCCAGAAGTAGTATCGAAACCCAAAGACGAGTCTAAAGAATTATGGTCTATTTCACAAAATAAATTAATTCCTGTTTTGGTTAACTCAATAAGAGAACTTAATGATATCATTCAGAAACAGCAAAAAGAAATTGATGAATTAAAACAAAAAATTTCTTAAACGACGGTAAACTGAAAGTCTTTAGCTTTCTGTTTTGGTACATCCATAACAAAAGATTACTGTATAACTAAATTATGCTAAAAAATGATATATCAAAGAAAAACAGGAAAAGATATGTCATTTTTTATGCTTGGAGTGAATAAAAAGATAAAAGAAACAAAAATAAATTAATAGGACTGTTGAAATTACTTAATTGGGACAGATGCAGATGATAATTTAAATCTGATGAAATATCAAAATTTAAAAGTATTTCAGTAAGCATTAATACACATAGGCAATACAAGTAGCAATATTAGTAATGTCATTTTTTACAGGATTTACCTACGATTAACCCTGTAATTTCATAATTTAGGAACGAGTTGCGAAAAGCTCAAATCATATGCAAATTAAATTTCCCGGCTTTTCTCAACTCCTGCTTGCATATATGAAAATAAAACATGAAATATCTAGAGGGTGCGGAGAAATTCTGATTTTCTGGAAAAATGTAATTTTTCCGCATCTTCATACTGCCATCCTGACTTTAGCATTTTGCTTAAGCATAATTTTATTATCTAATTTTCAGGTTTTTGCACAGGAACTTCCTGAAAAACAAGAGCTTGAAATTATAGAACTTAAATTACCTGATAATAATAACTTACTGAATATAGCCGACCAAAATGAGAAAGAAGAACAAAATTCTGATCAGAGTCAGATTATAGATCTTCCTACTTTTGAACAGGCAACAATAAGCAATTATGCAACAAAGAACTGGTTTGGACTGAGAGAGGAACTTGCAGAATATGGAATCTCTATAATTGTCAACTATATGAATAACAATTTCCAAAAGCTTTATGGTGGAAAAAACCCTACAAATAAACCTGTTGCGCAGGGATTGACAAGCGTTGCTCTGGGTATACATACAGAAAAACTTGTCCCCTTAAAGGGAGGACACATATACGTATTATTTCAAAACAGTACAGGTTCAAGTATAGATCAGGATTATGTAGGTGATGTACAGGCAATAAACTCCTTTGATACCAGACCTATTACTGAATTAACAGAATACTGGTACAGACAAAGTTTGTTCTCTGACAAACTCAATATAAAATTTGGGAAACAGGATGCTAACCTTGATTTAGCATTTATTGGACCGGGAGTAAAATTTATAAATTTTGCATTTAGTTCTACACGAACAATTCCAATTCCAACATTTCCGGCTACGTCAGGAGGAATATCAGCATTAATTCAGCCCAATAAAGTGTTTGCACTAAGAACAGGTTGGTTTAAATCACTTGATCCGTCTAAATCTACCGAAATTAATTCGCTATTTACAGGGAAAGGACATTTTACAATAGCCGAAATAAATTTATTTCCAACTTATAAACGTTTACAGGGAAAACAGGTATACGGATTCTGGCAGGATACAAACCAAATACAAGATTTGGCAAACCCTGGAACATTCTCCTCAAATTTTGGAGTATATGCAGGCTTTAATCCCCTTATCCTAAAAGAAAATGCTAAAGGAGAAGATACTCAGGGATTATCTCTTGTAGGTCAATTTGGCTGGGCGCCTCAAGACAGAAACCCTGTTACAAGAACGTATGCTTTTGGTGTCTCCTATCAAGGTTTAATACCAAAACGAGATAATGACGCAACAGGTATTGGCGCAGGATTTGCCAATTTTAGCAAATATGTCAGTGGCGCAAGAACTGAAACTGCACTTGAAACTTTTTATCTGTTTCAAATAAAGCCATGGTTTTTTATTCAACCTGACTTTCAAATAGTTTTTCACCCGGGAGGTCAATTTAAAAACGCTTATGTATTGGGTTTAAGAAGTGTACTAACACTATAATCAATTATTTCGCGCTTTTTATTTCAGACAGCTTTTTATTATAGATCAAGTTTAAACCATTAAATATTGCTTTAACATTTGCCTTGGCTGTACTATGATCTATGCCTCTACATACAACTTTTTCTCCGTCAGGCGACATTAAATGGATAATTGTCATAGCATCAGCTGCGACACCTCTTGTATCTTCACCGAGCGCCAATTGTTCATAATGCGCAAGCTTTTGAGGGAAACCAGCCTGAGAAAGAGCTGAAAGACAAGACTCTAATGGGCCATCTCCCTGCCCAATTTCTTCAAATTCTTTTTCATTGTAACTAAAGCGTAATTTATATTTTTCTTTTTCAACATCATTAATCTTTGTAAACTCAAGAAATTTAAACAATCCTTTGACGTCAAATATTTCTTTAAAGTAAATTTCAAGAATACTTTCAGTAGGTAATTCACCGATTTTTTCAGCTTTTTCTTTAATTGAAGGAGTTATCCTGATTGCTTCTTCAGTAGTAATAGGATACCCGGCTCTTGTAATAATTTCATAAACGGCAGTTTTGCCTGATTGACTTGTAAAGCCAAGATGTTCATCGTCATCTCTTCCGATTAATGAAGGATGAATAGGTCTATACGCACCTTTTTCCATATTTTTAGTTTTCATTGCACCATCCTGATGAATTCCGCTTCTGTGAGCAAGTGCATCAGGGCCGATTAAAGGACTTTTTTCATAAATTTCAATTTCTGACATTTCGGCAACCAGTACCGCACTTTCATATATTTTTGACATATTCAAAGGAATTTCAACACTGCAGTTATGAAGACTTGTTGCAACTTCATATAAATTTGTATTTCCTGCTCTTTCACCAAGTCCGTTAAGACTGCATTCAAGCTGATCTGCTCCTACAAAGTAACTTTCAACAGTCGTAGCTGTTGCCATTCCAAGATCATTATGGCAATGAACAGCAACAATAACATTTTCAGGGAGAGCATTTCTGACTTCTTTGATCATATTAACGAATTCAAGCGGCCGTGTGCGTTCAACAGTATTTGGCAGATTAAAAACTTTTGCTCCTGCTGCTGCAATTTCCTGAAGAGAATCTATAACAAAACTCAAATTTTCTCTGCAATCACCGAAATGTTCAACAGAAAACTGAACTTCACCCTTTTCTCCTAAAAGAGATTTAGCATATTTAACAGCAGTAACCGCAATTTTTCTAACGTCTTTAGGATCTTTTCTAAGCACATGTTCCATATTAAACGGACTCATTGCAATAAATGTATGAATTCTGGGTCTGTTTGCGTTCTTAATTGCTTCTGCAACCTTGATAATATCTCTTTCAACTGCTCTTGCAAGACCTGATATTACTATATTGTCAGGTGCAATATTTGCAAGATGTTGACAAGCTTCAAAGTCCATATCACTTGAACCTGAAAAGCCTACTTCTATTCCTTGAACGCCAAGTGTTACAAGTTGATTAAAAATTATTTCTTTTTGCTTTGTATTCCAGGGCTTTTTCAAAGCCTGATTGCCGTCTCTCAAAGTTACATCATAAAAAAAAGGTTTTCTGCTCATTAATTTCTCTTCCATCATTTTAAACTTCTAAATTATACCACTTCAAAAATGAATTTGGGGTTTTAACAGCAAACAAAATGTGGTATTCGGTAGTAGGAGCGTTATTTTCGGAGGCGATATACGGTAGTGGGAGTATAAAAAAGCTGAAGCTGCTGCGATCAGCAGGAGCTGGAGGCTTTTAGTAACTCGTTCAAGCCTTCGGAAATATAAACTCGTTTTTGTATACTTTATTTTAAATTCAAACCTCTATTTAGTAAAGTTTAAATAAATCTCCATTTCACATCTTTTACAGTTGAATTTGAGTAAATATTTTTTATTCTGATCATCTACAAGATAAAAGGGTGCTTGAAAATCTGATTTATTCTTTTCGAGGGTACGGGAAAATTTTGATTTTCTGGGAAAATCGAATTTTTCAAACCCGACCTTAGAAAGGTGAAAGGCAGTTGTGGCGGCAAGGAGCTGGCACAACTGCCTTGATACTAGATCATGCTTTGGACACAGGTCAAATTGATATTTAAGACAATGCTTTGTTGTCATAATTTTCCTGTCCTTCATATCCAGTCCTGATTCTGCCGCAGGTTCTATTGCCTTTACTCCATGCCTTGTATAAAACTTTTCAGCATAGCTGTTTAAGACATTACCTTCAAAAGTGAGCTCCGAAAGATGATATTGATAATCGTTTTTAGTAATTATTCTATTTTGTCTTTCATAGCTATTTATACGGTTTTGCTCAAGCTTTTCAATCAGGGTTCTTCGCAATTCATTAAGATCTTTTATTCTTATAAAATAGCTATTTTTAAGATTAATCTCTATATCTGAACAAATAAAGTCAGTTTCTCCCAGTTTTAAAAGTTGTTTTTTAATGTTATCAATAGCCATTTGTGGATTTTTTGCTATTTCTTTTTCTGTATCAATTGAAGCATTTGCTTCAATACCATCTTCATCTATGGCATGAAGTATTAAGCCTGCTGGAGTTTCTGAAAGCCACAAATTTAACTGAATTTTTCTTTCAATTTTGGAATTTTTTATCTTTTTAATAAATTCATGATCAAGATTTCTATATATGTATGTATTAACCTGCAAAAAATTCATGATATTAGGATAAATTCTGTTATCATCAACATTATTTATCACCGTACCGCATAGATTTCCTTGTTGATCGAAAAAACTTATTCCATCACCGTTATTCATTATTACTTCAGGCTTTTTATCCAGAATAAAGCTGTCTTTGAATATTTTTGTTATTTTTCCAACACCTTCTCCCTTGAATTTCGGGGTATCCGAAGATGTTATTTCTTTTTTTCTACCGTTTATAAAATATTCTGAATGGCCCCTGTTAAAAGTTTTTGAAAAATCAGGAACAAAGTCTATAAAGACATTACCGCTGGAACTTTTTTTATGCCGAGTTCCTTCAAGAACTTCATCTATTTTAGTTCTATAAAATGAAACTATATTCTTTATATAATTGATATCTTTTAGCCTGCCTTCGATCTTGAATGAGGTTATCCCTGCATCTATCAGGTCTTTTATATGATTTGACAGGTTTAAATCTTTTAAAGAAAGTAAATGTTTTTTGTCTGAAATAACCTTGTTATTTGAATCAACAAGTTCATACTGCTTGCGGCATGGTTGAGCACATTCTCCTTTGTTGCCAGATCTGCCTCCATTGGCATAACTCATATAACACTGCCCGCTGTAGCTGACACAAAGAGCCCCGTGTATAAAAGATTCAAGCTCAATATCACTTTGAAATCTTATTTCTTTAATCTGCTCGAGAGAAAGTTCCCTTGCAAGTATTACCCTGCTAAAACCAGCTTGCTCCAAAAATTTTACTTTTTCTGAAGTACTATTATGGCATTGTGTACTTGCAAAAATTGGAACTGGCGGTAAATCCAGTTCTAATAACCCCATGTCCTGAATAATTATTGCATCTGCACATATTTCATAAAGTTTTTTTATAAGTTTTTGAGCTTGTTCAATCTCGTTGTCGTTAAGAATCGTATTAACGGTAACATAGACCTTTGCCCTGTAAAAATGGGCAAATTGAATGAGTTTTTTTATATCTTCAATGTTATTTCCGGCTGATGCTCTGGCTCCAAATTTACCTGCACCAATATAGACTGCATCAGCGCCGCATTTTATTGCCGCAATTCCACATTCCAGATCCTTTGCCGGGGAGAGAAGTTCTATCTGTTTCATAATTAAATTCTTACCCTTCAAAAGTATTTTAACAGAAGCAAAATAATTAAGTGTACTTGGGAATATATTAAGAATTCTTGATAAAAAACTGATAAAAAAGCTATAAAATAGCACTTTTTATTAAATCGTTGTTTTTATATAAATAGAGAATAGTATATTTTTTTTAAAAGGGTAAGTATATGAAGGTAGGAGACGGGATAACTCAAATAAATTTTAATTCATCCATTAAACCAGCTTACGATAAAGTTGGTTTTAAAGGCGGACTTAAAGCTATTGCTTCTGAAGATGAACTTGTTAAAACCTTTCTTAAAAATAATTCTAAATTTGGAGCTCTGACAAACTGGTTTAACAAATGTGCGGGCGAAAAGACAAGCATTATTATAAACGCTATAGGAACAGGTCTTTTAGCTCCCCTTGTAATTGCAAATAATCCTCTTTCCAAAGAAGATAAAGATGTTAAAACATATTCAGCTTTAAGACAGCCAATTTCTGCTGTAATTGCAATTATTACACAGCTTGCAGTGTGCATGAAAGCTGATAAGATCATAGACAGGCTTGCTTATAATAATAAACTCGGCACAGAATCACAAAAAAATGCTCATTTCTATGACTTGAGCGTTATCAAAAATGCAAAAGAAAACAGTCCTCTAAAAAATAAATTTAACGGACTAAAAGATTCTGAAATTCTTAAAACTCTTCATAGCGCAGGTGAAATAACAAAAAATCAGTTTGACAAAGTTTCAAACGCTATGACACGCCTTAAAGCATTTAAAAACTGGACAGGTATCGGACTTTCATTAGTAACCCTGCCTTTTGCCTGCTGTGCATTGAACTGGATCTATCCAAGATTCATGGAAAAATTCTTCCCCGAAATCAGTAATGCCAAGAAATTAAAAGAGGAGTAGGGAATTATGAAAATAAATGGAACAGGCATAATAAATAATCAGGCTGAAAAACTGATAGAAAAAGTTTCCGGTTTTGGCATTACGAAAACATTCGTAAACAATCTTTGTAAAGAAAACGGTACTATTGACGAATACAAAATGGGGAAAGTTCTTGTAGTTGCTAATGCTGCTAAAGACCTTGTTAACTGTGGATTTTACGTCAATCAAAGCTTCAACAACAAAAGAATACCTGAAGAAAAACGAAAATTTGTAGCGGCACTTGACCTGACAAACGGCGTATTTATGGTGGGAAGTCAACTTCTTCTTGGATTTACAATTTTAAACAAAACCATACAGGATAAAATTACAAACAAATTATTTGGCGGATTGAAAGAAAAAGCAGCAAATTATGCAAAAGAGATGGTTAAAAAGAATAATCCAAACTTATCCGGACAAAAACTCGAAATTCTTGCCAAAGAAACTGCTGAAAAATTTGGCAATAAAGTTTTTAGCAACTGTAAACAAGGCTTTACTCTTGCATCCGGTTTAATCGTATCTACAATCATTGCCAAAAGACTTCTTGTTCCTTTCATAGCTACGCCTACAGCCGGATGGTTCAAAAGAAAATACATGGACAATCCAGAACCTGAAAATCAGAAACTTTTAAAAGATGATAAAAATCTGAATATCTAAAAAATAAATAAAAAAATTAGAAGTATACCACTTCAAAAATGAATTTGGAATTTTAGCAACCAATAAAAAAT
Source organism: Candidatus Gastranaerophilales bacterium (assembly GCA_028689995.1). GTDB lineage: Bacteria > Cyanobacteriota > Vampirovibrionia > Gastranaerophilales > UBA9579 > JAQVCB01. Next base: position 1,613 of record JAQVCB010000012.1, on the reverse strand, counting down.
GGTATTCGGTAGTAGGAGCGTTATTTTCGGAGGCGTTGTACGGTAGTGGGAGTGTAAAAAAACTGAAGCTGCTGCGATCAGCAGGAGCTGGAGGTTTTTAATAACTCGTTTAAGCCTTCGAAAATATAAACTCGTTTTAGTATAATTTCAAAAGTTCAAACTACTTCTAATTTTTTCATTTAAAAACGCACTAATAGACCTATTTTTTACTGCTTAATAAAAATTTATTCAATTTTTATTTATGAATTCAGGCTTTTATGTATAATCATGTATATGTAGAGAAATTAATATAAAAGCATATAAAATAGGTTGGAATTAGTAGGGAAAGGATTATATGGAAGTTAAAATATCGCAAGAAGAGTTAAATCTTGAAAAAAAACAAAAAACAAAAAATGGAATAGGCAGTAAAATTATAGATTTTTTTAAAAGTCCTCCTGATGTCCCTACAATACAGGACAAGGGCATAATTGCAAAAAGTTATCCCATATGGAGACTAAGAATTTTTCTATCTTGCTTTTTAGCTTATATCGTTTTTTATCTTTGCAGAAAAAATATTTCCGTAGCACTGCCGGTTATGGGGACTGACCTTGGATATTCAAACACTCAACTCGGTCTTTTAGGCAGTACATTGTATTTAACTTATTCCATCGGTAAATTTACAAACGGAGTTTTGGCTGACAGATCAAACGTCAGAACATTTCTTCCAACAGCTTTAATTGTCTCTGCTATTGCAAATATTGCATTTGTAATAAGTGCTATTTTTATCACTCCTGGAAAAGCTACATTTTTTGGTCTTCCTTCAGCAAGTATATTACTCTGGGTACTGGCATTTTTCTGGGGATGTAACGGCTGGGTACAGTCAATGGGGTTTCCTCCAATCGCAAGAAGTTTAACATACTGGTTTTCTAATAACGAACGTGGTGTCAAATGGTCATTATGGTCAACTTCACACCAGATTGGAACTTTCTTAAGCGTTATTGTTTCAGGATTTTTAATTGAAAGATTCGGCTGGAAAGCAGCTTTCTACTTACCGGCAATTTTAGCTGTTTTTGCGAGTTTATTCTTGTTTGAAAGACTCAGAGACAGACCTACCAGCATAGGTTTACCTGATATTGAAGAATACAGAGAACCTGAAGCAGTTGCAGCAGTAAAAGCTGAATGCGATGACAAAGATGAAAATCAGGAAACATACCTGCATATCTTTAAAAAGCATATCCTTTGCAATAAAACATTATGGATGCTTGCTCTTGCATATGTATTTGTATACTTTACACTTATGGGTACAATTGACTGGATGATTAAATATCTGGTTGAAGCTAAGCACAATACTCTATCAATGGCTGCTATGAAATTAAGTTTCCTTCCTCTGTTCGGAATAATAGGTACAATCGGAGCCGGATATATTTCAGACAACGTATTTAAAAGAAAACGTGCTCCTGTCAATATTATTTACCTGGTAGGAATTGTATGTGCAATTTTAGCGCTCAGATTTAATCCCAATGGTACTAATTTTATAGATTCAACGTTTCTTGCTTTAACCGGTCATAATTTAATAAATATTATTTCTATTGACGGCAGTGGAATACTTGATTTCGTATATATAGCAATTATCG
>JAQVCB010000011.1 GCA_028689995.1 Candidatus Gastranaerophilales bacterium | reverse complement strand
TCAAAAGCCAGCATAAAATACATTCCTGAAAAAATTTCATCTGCCGAAATTAAAGATATCATAACTAAAGCAGGATATACTCCAAAAGACCTGACCTTTGCAAGTCAGGCAAATGCTTTTGAAAAAGAACAACTGGCATATAACATACAAAAAACAAAATTTACAATAACTTTAATTTTTACAATTCCAATAGTAATTATAAGCATGTTCATGCCTGAATTAGCTTACAGAAACTGGATTCTTCTTATATTAACAGCGTCAGTTTTTATTGTTGGTGGAAGGCAGTTTTATACCGGAGCTTATAAAGCTTTCAAAAACAGATCAGCCAATATGAATACATTAATTGCAATAGGAACAGGTGCAGCATTTATATATAGTTTCGCTGCAACTGTCATACCTGATTTATTCAGTTCAATTGGTCATCAGCCTGTAGTTTACTATGATGCATCTGCTGTTATTATTACTCTGATTCTTATAGGAAGAATGCTTGAGGCCAAAGCAAAAGGAAAAACTTCAGAAGCTATTAAAAAACTATTGGGGCTTCAGCCGAAAACTTCAAGAGTAATTAGAAATGGTGAAGAACAGGATATACCGACCGAAGAATTAAAAGTCGGAGATATTATTATAGTCAGACCCGGAGAAAAAATTCCTGTCGATGGTGAAATTATTGAAGGCACTTCTTCAATTGACGAATCTGTTATTACCGGAGAAAGTCTTCCAAAAGATAAAAAAACCGGCGACAAGGTTATAGGTGCAACAATAAACAAAACAGGCAGTTTTAAATATAAGGCTGAAAAAGTCGGAAAAGACACGGTTTTATATCAAATCATCAAACTTGTTCAGGAAGCACAGGGATCAAAAGTCCCCATTCAACGCCTTGCAGATAATATAAGCAGTTATTTTGTTCCAACTGTTATGATAATTGCAGTACTGACCTTTATTTTATGGTTTGACCTTGCACCAAATAATATCAGACTGTCTTATGCTCTTATTAATTTTGTTTCCGTACTAATAATAGCCTGTCCATGTGCTCTTGGACTCGCAACCCCAACTGCAATTATGGTTGGAACAGGAAAAGGAGCAGAAAACGGCATTTTAATCAAAAGCGGAGAAAGCCTTGAAACAGCCCATAAAATCAATACTGTTGTTCTTGATAAAACAGGTACAATAACAAAAGGTGAACCTGAAGTTACCGATGTAATAACAAATTTAGACCCGATGGATCTTTTATATCTTGCCGCTTCCGCAGAAAAAAGTTCAGAACATTCTCTTGGAGCTGCTATTGTCAGAAAGGCTCAACAAAAAAATATCGAATTAATTTATCCTAATGAATTTACAGCAGTTTCCGGTTATGGAATTGAAGCTGTAGTTGACGACCTCAAAATATTAATCGGCAATCAAAGAATGTTTGAAGACAGAAGTATTAATATTAATTCTTTTACAAAACAAACCGACATTCTGTACAAACAGGGTAAGACAGCTGTATTTGTTTCAATAAACAATAAAATAGAAGGAATTATTGGAATAGCTGACACAATCAAACCTGATTCAGCACAGGCAATAAAAGAATTAAAAAATATGGGTCTCGAAGTTATTATGCTCACCGGTGACAATAAAAATACAGCCGAAACAATAGCAAAACAGGCAGGTATTCGAAGATTTGTATCAGATGTTTTGCCGCAGGACAAAGTAAAAATCGTAAAACAAATTCAAAATGAAGGTAAAATTGTTGCAATGGTTGGTGATGGAATAAATGATGCACCTGCACTTGCGCAGGCTAATGTTGGAATAGCAATAGGAAGCGGTGCCGATATTGCTATTGAATCTTCCGATATTACTCTTATGAGATCAAGCTTACTAAGTGTTGTCAGTGCTATTAAACTTTCTAAAAAAACTATATCAAACATCAAACAGAATCTATTCTTTGCCTTTATATATAATACCCTTGGAATACCAATTGCAGCGGGGCTGTTTTATCCTGTTTTCGGTATTCTTTTAAATCCAGTCTTTGCGGCATTTGCTATGGCATTGAGTTCTGTATCTGTAGTAACAAACAGCCTGCGACTAAGAGGAACCAAGTTATGATAGATAAAGCAGAAATTTTTGTAACACTGGCCGGAATAGCAGCAATTATATGGATAATCTGGTTCTTTTTTCTTCCTGAAAAGCAAAAAAAATAATATTCACTAACAGGGAATTACCGCAATTTATTAATCATAGCTTGATTACAATTTAATATTAGCTTTTATTTGTTAAAGTTTGACAGGTTGATTATATTCTCCTGTCCGTTATTGATTTCGTTAAATTTTTCTAAACTTTACAGGACAAGGATAAAGCAAATTTAAAAGAGGAATTATAAATGTTAAAAACCAGAATGTCAGTCGATAATTTTTTTGAAATTCTCATTAAAGAAATGGATGAAAATAAAGAACTCCGAGATTATCACAGACTTTTCAAAAATCCGTCATTTTTTGAATTAAGAAAAGCATATTTTTGTCAGCGTCTAAGGTTCCTGATCGACCAGATAAAAGATCCAAATGTCAATGTCTGGGATTTAGGATGCGGACATGGCACAACTTCTTTCTTCCTTGCAATGAATGGCATTAAATCGCACGGAACTACAATAGGCGATCATTATTTTACCGGCATATCAAAAAGAAGAAGTTTTTGGGACAAATACGGAGATACAAGCCTCTTTACAACTACCTACGAAAATCTTTTTGATTCAAGTCAGGCAGACGACAGCTATGATTATATTATTCTTCAGGATACTCTGCATCATTTAGAGCCGGTTCAGCAAGTTTTTAGCATTCTACACAAGAATTTGAGAACGAATGGAAAAATAATTATTCTTGAAGCAAACGGCGGAAACTTTATACATCAGTTAAAACTCTTTTGCATTCGTGGAAACAAAAGAATAATTGAAGTTTATGATCATCAGCTTAAGAAAAACCTGCTTTATGGAAACGAAAATTTTAGAAGCATTAAACAATGGCAAAGTGAACTGAAAAAGCAAAATTTTATAATTGAAAATAATGTGCAATATATAAAATTCTTCCCTCAATTCTTTTATAACGGTAAAAATACGGAAGAAATAATTAATCTGGAAAAACAGATAACTCAAAAATGGCCTACCATAAAAGAAAATTTGTTCTTTGGAATGAATTTTGTTGCAGCAAAAAATTGAATTCAGGCCCCCAAATACTGTAAACAATTGTAAACAATAATTTATATATTTAGCAATTATTTTCTTTGTATATACTTTATATATATAGAACGTATTTTATGAGAGGTTATAGAAAATGGTTGCTAATGTAAGTTTAAGTCAAGTCAAACAAAACTGGAATAATTTAACTACTCAAGACAATGCTCAAAATTATGGAAAACCAGCTGATACGAATTTTGTATTTTCTAATGATCAGAGAATGCTAAACCAAATAAGAATGGAATGGGGCTCAGATAAAATAAGTGTAAATGATTTAAAGACAAAAGGAATGGATTTTCAGTTATCAATATTGGATTTTAACCAGGATGGTTATATAGATGCTGCTGAAATGGGTGCATTATTTAAATTTGCTAATGTTAATAATGACGATCAAACTAATGATTTAGAATATGCTAATGCAATGAAACTACTAACAGGAGAAGAAAATAAGACTAATCAATCCGCTACAACACCAACAAATAATCAAGATGATATAAATAAATCATTCGATATTAAAAATTTAAAAAACGATATTAAAAATTTTGAAAAAGATATTAAAAGAGCATATGATACCGGAATTAATCCTGTAACTGAAGAATTATCATACAGAAAAGCATCTGGAGAAAAGAAAAATAAAAAATGCTTAAATCTATCTGATTCAGAACTTAAAGCAAGGCTTGAAAATTACCAAAGTTTTGTTGATCGTGATAAAGCAATCATTGAAAGATATACCAAACAAATAGAATCATTGGGTGGAACTGTAAATATAAGTCTATTGGCTTAATAAAATATTTATAACAAGTAAAAAATCCAGGCAGTAGATAGATATTTCTACAGCATACTACCTGACTTTTGCAGAAATCAATTCCATTATTGCAGAATAATATTTATCCGCGCAGCTTTCCCATGTATATTTTCCTGCCTGATAATATGGTTTAGAGCCAAAATTGGTTTTTGCTGCTCTTTTTAATGCATCTGCATAAACATCAATATCTGTTACATCGCAAAGTATACCCGCATCACCGATAATATCCATTCGTGAATGATCATATGGCGCTACAACAGGTTTATTACATGCCATAGCTTCAAGATAAACCAGTCCAAAAGGCTCATGCATTGAAGGCAGTGTAAAAACATCACATGCCTTATAATAAGATGCCATTTCTTTATAATCAGCACTTATAAGTCTGAATCTTTTTTCTCCAAGCTTATCGAGCCCTTTTTTATTTAATAAATCAAGATTATCACCGGAACTCAACATTAAAAGACTTCCTTTTTTCATACTTGCAACAGCCTCAATAACAAGTTCAAGTCTTTTATTTGGATAATATCTTGAGGCAGTAAGAATCAAAGGTTTTGGAAGATCAATAATTTTAGATTCCACATCAGGATTAAACCTGCCAAAATCAACACCATTTGGAATATAGCCAACGTTTGATTCAGGAAAATATTTTTTTACCCAGAATTTCATTTCTTCAGAAAGAACAATGTATTTATCCGGCTTAAATCCAAGATTTCTCGAAGCTATTTTCCCGTTTTCCATAAAACCGCCATGCTCTGTAAATAATACAGGTGTCCCCTTCATATGTCTTACAGCAGATGCTACAAGCAAACCGCCCCAATTGTTATTAGGATAGATAACATCATAATTTTTTGACATTAATTGATAAAATACAGGTAAAAATGATGTAATATGTTCTATAACAACATCAGGACTTGTAGATACTTTGCCTAAAAGCTTTCTCACAAACTGAAATAATCTATGATTAATTTCATCAGACTGTTTTCTGGATATGGAAAACACAGGATGACATAATTCATTTACTTTATTTGAAGAAAAAATAGTTATATCACATCTATCTTTAAGCTTCTCAGCCAACTCAAGAACAAAAATCTGTGATCCGCCTATAGATTCTCCTATAGCAGGATGAATTATCGCAACTTTTGGTTTTTTTATTACATCAACTTGAGAAAGCATCTTTAGCTTCGCCACTCTTTCCTAAAAATTTCATAAACGTACTCAGTATAAATTCATACGTACCATTAAAAAATATTTTTATTGATAAACCGTAAACTAATAATGCAGAAGGTGCAAGAGTAAACAGTATAATAGCTTCAGAAACAGCATAATTCTTCATTACTGATCTTATGGAATATATGGAAATACCCATTAGAACAGAACTTATAAATGAAGGCTTTAAAACATTATAAATATCAGAAATCTGCCAATTTAATACTCTGGATACTATAAATAAGTAACATGAAGCACCAATTATCCCTATTGCAGTTGTAGCAAATCCTATCCCGTAAAGCCCGTTTATTTTGTAGCCAATAAATAAAGCAATGATAAATATCGGCGCATAAATCATATTCCATTTTAAAACTATATTAGGCTTACCAATTGCCTGCAATAAAGGATTACCACATTGAGAAACAGTTCTTATCATTGTATACATGAGCAACATCTGAAATAAAATAATAGAATTAGTCCATTTCTGCCCGAAAATAACCGTTATATATTCCGGACCTAATACCATTTGAGCTATTGAATATGGAAATGAAACAAGTGAAATAAGCTTAATTGCTTTTAGATATGATTCTTTTAATAAACTTTGATGATTCTGTAGCCTTGAAAAAGCTGGAAATGAAATCATTGACGCTGAATATACCAGTGTATTAACAAGCATCATACTTTTATCATAAGCAAAGGAATAAATACCCAGCGAAGCAGCACCAACCATACTGCCTATAAAGATATAACTTGAATTATTTAGAAAATAATCAAGTATATTGCTAAAAAGAACATTCTTACCATAACCAAACATTTCCCCCCAGTATTTTATATCCAGTTTTAATTTTGGACGCCATTTTGACATATTCCAAAGACATATGACATTACTTGTAGCTATAATGATTTTTGGATATATAAAACTCCATACCCCGCATCCTGCAAAAGCTAGGATAATATATAATAAACTTTTTGTTATAAATAAAGAAGCTTCTAAAATTGATAATTTTTTAAATTCAAGATTTTTGACCATTACAGTCCTGTGTATGGCACCGATAGAATTTATAAATATTGAAATAGCCGTAATCCTGACAATATCAGCCAGTATCGGCGAATGATAAAAATCAGCTATCAAAGGAGCAAAAATAAGCTGTAACAAAACAAAAAATGCCGCTGATGACTGAAAGAGCCAGTATACAGAATTTAATCTTTCTTCTACATGGTCTTGAAAATGAACAACAGCAGTATTTATTCCGAGTGAGGATACAAGCCATGTAATGCTATCGAGAGTTATAGCCATTGTAGCAAGACCAAAATCAGCAGGAGTTAAAAGCCTCGCAAGAACAATGCTGCTGCAAAAAAATACCATTTTTTGTAATGCCTGAAGAGTAAAAGACCACTTCAAACTCTGTCTCGTTTTATCTCCAACTTTATCTATTGCTACACCGTTCATAATTTTCCTTAGATTATTATTGATGGGCAAGTATGCCCATCCTACTTTTTAATCAGAATCAATTAATTATAAAATCTTTATAACAGCTTCTTTATATAGTATGGATTCCCCAAAAGATTACTCTGTATGCACAGTTAAAATGTTTGTAAATTAAAAGCAATTTTTTCATTTAATTTGTTTATATATATATAAGAGAAATAATTCTTTATAAAATTTGTAATGGAAAAAGGGAGAAAGTTTGGAAGATAATGTTTTAAGGATTTATTCCAAATTTTATAACCAGAATAAAGGCAGCAAAGATACAATGTCTGATGTTGCTGTCAATTTGCCTGATAATAAAAATACTGTTACTCCTCAAGAATTTACTAAAGATAATATTGTAAATAATAATTTTGCAACAGACAAAAAGCTTGTAAATGATATTAATAATGTAAAAGATACTTTCAAATCATTCAGAAAGATCCAGACAAAAGTTGATTCGATTGATAAAAACCTTAATAACGAGATATTTGCAGTTGCTCTTTCTCCTTTTCCATTTTTAAGACGGGTAAAGCCGATTGAAAACAGCAAAAATAATGATAATAACAAAATAAAAATGGCAGGTCTAGGTGTTTTAGGTATTGTAAACCTAAAGGAAGACCTCCGGGATCTTTTGACTATTTTTAACAGAGCAGAGTCTAATGTTGAAAAAGGATTTTATTCCATATTCAAGTTTTTTGCAGGAACTTTGATTGAAAAACCTTTAAGAAAAACTGAGTGGGGTGAATATATTCTTAACAATCTTGATAAAACAGTTGGAGAGACAAAACTGGCTAAAAAATTATATAAAAAAATAGGTATTAAATTTGAAGTACAACCATTTGAAAAAGAAATAAACTTTTTTCTGTTAAAAAAAGAAACCGTAGAAAGAGATTATGTTAAATTTTTAGAGATACCTGATAAAAAAATAAGCAGGTTAAGATTAAATGCAGGAAAATTGATAGGTACAACTTTACATAAAATGCCCCTTATTAGTATAGGCTTTGCTTCTATGCTTGAACTGCCTCAATTAATCAAGGCTGTCAAAAATAATAATCTAAAACAAATTCCAAAGTCAGCAAATTCTGTTGTATCAATTTCATTGTGCGGCGCATTTATGAGCACACTGCTTTCAATGGCAATAGGGTCAGCAGGCGGAGTAATGGGACTGGGGCTTGGTATGTATCTTGGTAGTCAGTTTGCTAAATATAAAAACTCTAAATATTAACCAAGAATATCAAGAGCTTTGCCAAATTCTCTTAACCAGGTTGGACTTGCTGGATCATCGTGGACTTCAGGAGAATTAACAAGATCCTGAAATATTGTTTTTATTTTTTCTTTTAAAGAAGGTTTTTTTTGTGCGATTTCTATTAGATTGGGTACTCCGCTTTTAATGCATGCAGAAGCATTTGGACCAACACACCACTCAAAGTTTTTCATAACTTTTGGATCAGGAATTTGTTTTGCCTGTTGTCGTATTTGATTAATTGTTTTACCTGTAACAGCTTGTTTAAAAGATATAGGAAATGTATTCATTTTTTCTCTCTCTTAATTTCTCATCTTAATTATATATAAAATTACTAAAAAAATAAATTGCCGAAAAAATGAAAAATACAAATTATTTTGTAAAAATTTCTTTATATTTATCCCAATTATTAACAAGATCATTAAATTCATCAAATCTGTTAAGACTTATAAGTGCCGAATCAATACATTCTTTTGAGATTTCAAGACAGTTTTTGAGGCTGGTTAATCTCTGTTTTAACATTTCCTGTTTTTGCTTTTTATTCATATAAATTGACCAGTTATGGTACTATTTAAGTAAGTATAAAAACCTCCCTGACAAAAAATCAGGGATATAAAAATATTTTCTGGTAAATGTGTTTTTGAGAGAAACACTTTTCTAACAAACTTACTTTACATCAGATTAAAAAATAAGTCAAGGGTATTTTTTAACGAGTATTTTTAATAAAAAAATAAGGCATAAAATGGCTATCGTAACTAAAAAAATTGATAAAATATTAAGAAATAAGAATTTATCTCGATATAAACTGAGTAAACTTATAGACTACAGAGAAAATACATTAAATCACATGATAAGAGGTGAACAATCTTTTTCAGACACAGTTAAAGAAAGAATATTACCAATTCTGGAAGTCTCTATCGAAGAATTTGAAGGCTGGATTTTAGCTGATAAATATTCAAAAGAAATAATTAAAATGGCAATTAACACCAAATTGGACAGATCCTCACGTCGTAGTTTAACTGCTCCTCAGGATGACATTGAACTGATCCTGACAGCAAAAATTGATGAAATTTTACAAAACAAGAATATATCCAGAACTCAATTAAGCAAATTGATTAAGCATGACCAAAGTACATTAAACAGAATGATTACAGGCAAAGAAACTATGTCTAAATCTGTTATTTCAAGAATTGCAATAGCTCTTGAAATAACAGAGAATGAAATTAAAAGCTGGATTCTTGCTGGTAAATATAGTCTCAAAACTCTAAAGACAGCTTTATTAAATACAAATAAAGCTGTCAATTAGTTATAAGTCAAATAATCATTTACTGATCGACTTATAATAGTTATACCAACAGACTAACAAGGTCAAAATTACCCAGAAAAGAATATTACCTGCTCTGTCATAATAGGCATTACTAACAAAATTCTGAATTATAGCAATTAAAGTAACAATTATTACAGATATACCAATGATTTTATTTTGATTATTCTCGATTCCTTTATCCAAATAAATGAATACTCCTTGAAATAAAGCAAATATAAACATTAAAATAAAAGGAATCAGCCCTATAATACCGAAGTTATAGACCGTCTCAAGATATACATTATGCGGTGCATAAGATTCACCGGGTATAACAAGAAGTTGAAGGAAATTTCTTGAAGCGTTTGCTCCCTGTCCTAACCATATATTCCCCTGTAAAATCATATTATACAAAGTTCTCCACATTTCAAGACGCCACATAAAAGATGTCGTATCCGTAAATCTGACAATAAGAGAATTATATGCACCTGTAATAATTAAATATTCAAAAAGAGAACCGCCAATTACAATCGCACTTGCAAATATCTGAAATTTTCTCTTCCAGGACAGGAACATACTCATTATTACAAATATTAAAGCTGTATTAAATAGAGCTGTTTTGCTGACTGTACCCACAAGAGCTATTATATTAAGAGCTATTGTCGTAGTCCAATAGAATCTGGCTCTTGTAGTCTCGGCTGTAAGCAGAAAATATAAGGAAAAACATATAAAGAACGACAAAACGAACGCATAATCGTTAAAGCCAGTAAAAGTCCCTACCGCCCTATAAATGCCATCCTGATTCAAGCCTCCAATTTTAGTAATATACTGACCTATTGCAATGAAAGCAATAATATTCATTACGTAACTAATGTATTTAGATAATTTACGGAGATTTTCAGGACAGTTTTCAACGTAATTATAAACAGAAAGAATAATGAAAATTGCGTAAAACATCCTTCCAAATTCTTTTAAAAGATCTATAAATTCTGTTTGAGGTCTAAATATGTTGAACGAAATTACAATCATATACATTATCATTGCCCACAAGTAGGCAGATGTATTTGAAATTTTTCTAAAATACTTACAAAAGACCCATATTGCACAGGGCATAGACAGTACATAAAGCAATCCTGTCATAACAAATTTGTCTTCCAAAGGCAAATAACGTGTAAAAGGATAAATTAATACTGAAAATAACAGGAAAATATGTGGTTTATTATAATAAAACGGAATAACTATTATACCTAAAGCCATCAGACAGGCAATAACAATACCCAGTGATTTTATAAAACATACCGATGCAAGTGATAAAAGCAACAATAATGTTATAAAAAAGTAAGCATAACGAGTTCTTTCAACCTGTCCAAATACAGGTGCCAATATATTCTGCATAATTTTTTTCCCATATTTCTATTAGAATAAGCTTAAATTTGTAATCTTCTATCGCATATCACATTATGGCTTGTTATACCTATTATTTCTGAATTAACACATCTTCTTCTGGCATCATGCGTGAAATCATCTGCTTAAGATACCTGTTGGAAGAAGAAGCTTCCTGAGTTTGTCGTTCACGTGCAACAATACCAAATATTGGTAAGTGATAATTATTAAATAGTCTGTGAACTTTTTTAATAGTTGATTTTGTTGTGTCCAGACCTGTAATTAAAACAACGCTGTCAGTATATGAGCCAACTGTAACTGCATCAGATACAGCGAGTGCCGGTGGTGTATCCAATAATATCCAGTCATATTGTTCTTTTAATTTATGCATTAATAAATTAAAAGATGCTGAATGCAGGTATTCATAAGGATCCGAAATATTACTATTATTCGGCAATATAAATAAATTACGAGCTTCTGGAACTTCATGTGTGAAATATGAAAGATATTTCCAGTTAAATTCACCATTTTCTTCAACCTCTTTTTTAATATTACTAAGAAGTTCACCTAAATTAAATTTATCATCCGTAAATAATCTAAATTCCTTATGAACAGATGGTGTTCTAAAATCAGCATCAACAACAATTACAGATTGTCCTGCCTTGCTTAAACCATACGCAATGTTCATAAGAATTGTTGAACGGGATTTTGAAAATTCAGTTGAAGTAAAAGTAAGAGTTTTGATACCAGAATTACATCCTTTCACTCTAAAACTGGAAATAATATTCTGATACGCAAGAGAATAATATGAAGCTGTTTCATCTATAGCTATTAGAGATTCAGGATCACTGTATGTTTGTTTATCAAGCCATGGAATTACTCCAAGTATAGGAGTTTGAAGTTCATCACTTAAATTATCAAGATCATCATAACTATCTTTTACGAGATATATCATCAATGAACTGGCAAGACTAAGCAAAAAACCAAATAATGTAAATAACAAAATAACTTGAGATCTACTTGGGAAAGCTGGAAACATAGGTGTTCTGGGAGCATCAATCAGACTAATATTACTGACAATTTCTGATTCCATAATATTTGCTTCAACCTGATGAGCTTTAAGTGTATCTACAATATTTGTCCAGCTGGCTTCCTGCTGAGTAAGGTTAGCTAATATAAACTGCTTATTAGGCATCATTGATTTTTTTGATTCAAGTGAATTGATGGCGGACTTTAATACCTTGCTTTGGGCAAGAAAACCTCTATATGCAGCTTCACTATTTACAAGATCCTGCATAATAGATGTTCTAACCGGGTCAGAAATAACTAATTCATTATCATCTATATTTTTACCGATTGTTTCTTTTATTTGTTCTGCAAATTCAGTTTTAATCTGGTTAATTCTTGAATTAAGCGCCACAAACGCAGGATGAGTTGGAGCGTATTTTGTCGAAAGAGAAGCTAATTCTTCCTGAGCATCACCAAGTCTATTTTCCAAAGCTAACAAATTAGGATTATGACCTATTGCAACACCATCAATAGCTTTTTTTACATCCATACCTATTTGAGCGGAAAGCGTATTAACTTTGTTTGCTTCAGATCGTGCTGATGACAATATATCACTGTATCTGTTTTCAAGAGTACTTATTTGAGCCACTACATTCTGTGTTTCTGAAGCAATATCAACAGTTGAATTGGTTTGTCTGAAATATTTGATTTTTTCTCTAATTGCAGCAAGGTTACTTTCAGCATCATTAAGCTGACTATCAATTGATCCTTTGCTTTGAACAATACTTTTTTTAGAATTATCAATATTAGAATTCATATAAGCTGTTACAAAACAGTTTGCTATATCTTTTGCAATAACAGGATCCTGCCAACTTGCCGTGACTTCAATTATATCTGTTCCAACAGGATTTTGAACTTTGATAGACTTTCGCATTAATTGTGAACCAATTCTTGGATCATCTTTAAATTTATATTTTGAACTGATTTCTTGCCAAACTTTATCAGAAAGAATACCTGATGTAAGAATTTCCATTTGTGTCAAAGCAGGATTACTGTTTCTTGCCAGAGGTGATAAACTATTAACAGTTCCCATCTGTGTAATAATACCCGGTTGAGAAACATCTTTAATTAATATTTTTGCAGTTGACTGATACATAGGTTTAAATACTGTCAAAACATAAATTAAACCAACTGCAAAGCCAACAATCGAAAGAAAGATTATAAATTTTATATTCCTTTTAAATATACTTAAAACCTTTTCTATAGTTATATTTTCCACTTTTGTATCTCCTTCTCTTCTTGATAGTGCCACTAAAATACGAAGCAAAATATTTCTACGAGTAAATACCCTAAGCCTTCTCCTTGATAATTCTCATTATCAATTGTCATATAGATTACGAGGATATCTACGTGTCGGATTAAACATTTCAGCCCATGAATTAAATCCGTCACCAAATCTTGCTACCGGACTTAGTATATCTGCTATAAGTCCAAAACTTTTGCTTGCTGCAGAAGATGAAGTCTCAGGCACAACAATAAGGTCATTAGGCCTTAATATAACGTCATTTTTATTCGGATTTACATAAAATGTAGATACATTACCTTTATTAGTCAGCCTTTGAATTGCTACGAGATTTTTTTTAGCTTCCGGCGTATAACCTTGAGAAAATGCCAGAGCAGAATTTAATCTTGGAGAATTGGAACTGACATTATAAACGCCAGGCTTACTTACAGCACCTGTAACTCTAACCGGAAAATCTACAGGAGCAAGCGATGAACTGGAAATTAACATAAAATCATCATCAGAAATTTGAGCTTCTGTATCAAGAGAAGGAATATATATGGAATCTCCTGATCTTAAATAAATGTCCTGATTAACATCTCCGTGTTGAACCATTTTCATAAGATCTACTGTTTCATCTCTGTTTGTTTCATTATTTATAACTCTAATATGCCTCAGGTCAGCATTTAATTTAATCCCACCTGCATTTGAAATAATACTTGCGACTGTCATTTCAGGAATTATTTGAGCTGAATTACCATTTGCATTTAGTCTGGTTTGTGTTGCTGCCTGCTGATACAAACCAGGTCTTTGAACTGCACCATAAACATAAATTTTTGCAGAATGCAAAGTATTAACTTTTACCGATACTTTCGGCGCTAACAGATAAGTTTTAAATTTTGTTTTTAAGGTATCTGTAAGCTCATCAACACTTAAGCCTGCAACATTTATTTCACCAAAAGGTTCAATAGTAGCAAAACCATCAGGTCTTACCAGAATATCAGGCTGTGCAAAATCAGATTCTCCATATACGGATAGCGATATACTATCACCCGGAGAAAGAAGATATCTTGTCGACAAAGTTTTAACTTTTGCTTTTAAAGCCGCTCTAACTGAAGGAGTTTCTTGTGCCGCAGCCTCAAGATCCTGCTTAAACTTTTCAACATCAACTGTTTTTGTCAAATTATTATTACCCATCTGACTTATTGTAGAAGCATCTTCTGCCTTAACCTGACTTAAACTCATTGAAAAAGCCAGAATAATCGCCAGTGCTAAACCAAATTTTTTACTCCCCATTTGTAACTCTCCTATAATCTCCTTATTTTATATAAATCTTTTTATTTCCTGCTGCTATGATGCACCCTTTGCCCCAATAACAACAGGTATTGTTTTTAATAAAATGCACAAATCCTGAAAAAGATTCCAATTTTCCGCATATTTAAAGTCCAATTTAACGACAAGATTAAAATCTTTAATTGAAGCCCTGCCACTAACTTGCCAAAGTCCTGTCAATCCAGGATAAGTAGAAAACTTTATATAATGCCAATTTTCATACTTTTCTACCTCATCAGGTAGTGGCGGTCTTGGTCCAATTAAACTCATTTCTCCTTTCAAAACATTAAATAACTGAGGCAACTCATCCAAACTGTATTTTCTTATTAACCTTCCTATATTTGTAATTCTGGGATCTTCGCTCATTTTGAACATAATACTGTTTGTCTCATTCATATCTTTAAGCAAATCCAGACTTTCCTCAGCATTCTGTCTCATACTCCTGAATTTATACATATAGAACTCTCTACCGTATAAACCTACTCTTTTTTGTTTAAAAAAAACGGGTCCATCGGATTCAAGCTTAATAGCAGCAGCAATTATGAGTAAAATTGGGAAAATAATAATAATTCCTGTAAAACTTAAGATAAAGTCGAACAACCTTTTTAATGCCCATTGAAAAGGTTTTCTAAGTCCAATATTAAAATTCCTCGATATCCAAAATTTATATTTAGCGGAAAGTAATAGATTTTTAGATTTATCCCCTGATGCCAAATACTTAACAGATGGAAGAGTAGTTGATGCTTTCATTTCTTCCATAGTAATACCCATTTTCATCCTCCTATAAAGATCAAAGACAATTCTCACAAACTTTAACTTGTCTTCATCTAAATTATGTTTAATTGCCATTATTCCTACATATCTTGATAGAAATTTTGGGATAGTATATTCCACAGTTGGATAATTAGAAAAAACTACTGGTACATTTAAAAATATGTCCTTCAAGGTATTAACAAGAGCAAATGTAAAATAATTAAGATAAAACAGCTTATATAAGGATTAATAAAGAATTTTTGCAGCTGGCAGACAAAATCAGGCATTTAAGACAAAGATATATTTATAATTTAGAAAGGTTTTTGATATACTGCATATGCAAAGCGGAAGTAAAATATAACTGAAATAAAAATTGAGAATAAACAGGTAAAAGTATATGGATGTCAGAAAAGCAGCTTTAAAATCACTTAATAAAATCCTTTATAAAAACGGTTCTTCAGACGACATCCTGAATTATTATTCAAAACAGGTACTCATTTCATCTGAATTAAAAAGCCTCGTAGCAGGTGTCCTCAGAAATAAACTGACTCTTGATTATTTTATCGCCAATATTTCTGATAAAAAGTTGAAAGATCTATCAAATAATGTATTAAATGCGCTCAGACTTGCCATATACGAACTTGAATTTTTAAAAACACCTGATTATGCCGTCTTAAACTCTTATGTGGAATTAATTAAACGCTCAGATTTAAAATCAGGGGCTTTTGTTAACGGAGTATTAAGAAATTTTATCAGGAAAAGACCGGAAATCACTTTTCCTGACATTGAAAAAGATCCTGTTTCAGCAATCAGCATTAAATACTCTCATCCCGAATGGCTGGTTGAAAGATGGCTGCACAATTACGGAACTGACGATACGATAAAAATATGTAAATATAACAATCTTAGCTCGAAATTAACCATTCGAGTCAACACTTTAAATATATCAAAAGAAGACTTAAAAGAATTTTTTAAAGAAAATGAAATATCATTTTCTGATGACAGAATGGTTAATGACTGTCTGATACTTCATCAAAAAGGAGATATAAAGGAAATTCCGGGATTCAAAGAAGGATACTGGCTAGTTCAAAGTGAATCGTCATCTCTTGTTTCCATTGTTCTCGATCCAAAAGAAAATGAAAAGATTTTAGACCTTTGTTCAGCACCGGGCGGTAAAACAACACATATAGCAGATTTAATGAATAACAAAGGAAAGATTATAGCAGTTGATCTTAACCCTAAAAGACTGGAAAAAGTCAAAGAAAACTGCTTGAGACTGGGCATCAGTTCAGTAGAATATCAAGCTGCTGATGCAAAAGAATATAGCCACGATGAACAATTTGACAGGGTTTTGATTGATGCCCCCTGCTCAAATACTGGCGTTCTGGCAAAAAGAATTGATGCCAGATGGAAAAAAACAAAGGAAGATATAAAAAATCTTGCAAAATTACAGCTTGAAATCCTGAATAATGCAGCCAAGCTGGTTAAACAAAATGGTATAATTGTCTACAGTACTTGCAGCATAGAACCTGAAGAAAATCAGGAAGTTATAACAAAATTTCTTGAAGAAAATAAAGATTTTAAACCTGATAAAATAGCACCTTACCTGCCATGGGAATTAAGTGAGGATAAAGGATATTTCCAGATACTACAGTCAAAACAAAACATAGATGGCTTTTTTATTGCAAGATTGAAAAAAATATAGAAATTGCAGAAATCGTAGGATGGGCAGAAAAGTAGGGTGGGTATCTGTGATAATCGTTGCTATATATAGATATCAAAGTTTCTTACCCACCAGCATCAATTTAGCGGTACTTATTATTTACAAAAGGGCATTTCTGCCCTTTACCCGACAGACTTTTCTTTGGGTGACAAAGAAAAGTATACAAAAGATACGCAAAATAATTTAAAAATATAAAAAATAATATTAAAGTACTTTATTGATGGGCAGGTATGCCCATCCTACATTTATCTCGCCAGTTTTTCCAGAATGAAAGTATCCATATAATTAAAAACTTCATCAAGTCTGGATTTATCATTCAGGTATAAATAGCCGATAATCGCTTCAAATGCTGTACTTTGTCTGTGTAGTGCCTGATTTATTCTTCTTGCAGTTGTTACAGATAAATTCCTTGCTCTTCTTACAATATCTTTTTCTTTTTCAGTCAAAACATCCTGTATTTTATCCAGTAAAATTGCCTGAAATTGAGCATTAACAAGTGATACTGATATTTTATGCAGTTTTTCAGGTTTTGAGGTTAAAAACACAACTTTTTCACGTACATACAACTCATAAACAGCATCGCCGATATGAGCATATGATCTTATTGAAAGATCAGCGGGGTTATTCAATATTCCAGCTTGTTGTTCCATCTTTATTATCTTTTAATGTAATTTTGAGCTTTCCTAGCTCATCTCTGACCTTGTCTGCTATTTCCCAGTTTTTTTGTGTTCTTGCAGTTCCTCTGACTGAAATTATAACATCCATTAATTGTGAAGCAAGTTTATCACTGACTTCTTCAATTTTAGTCAAATCAAAACCCAACACTTCAGACAGTCTAATCAAAAGAGCAACTAATAGAATACTTCCTTCAGGTGTAGCTGACTCTTTTTCTTTCTGCGCACAGTTTGCTAATTCAAAAAGAACAGCAAGCGCCTTTGAAGTATTGAAATCTTCATCCATAGCATTAATATAATTTTTGAGCTCTTTTATCAGCTTTTCCATTATATCAGCAGGAATTTTTTCCTCAAGATAGTGCATTTCATCTATTTTATGAAACGGTAAATTGCCGGTCTTAACTATTTCATCAATTAAACTATTTAAAATCCCTAGTGATTCTGCGATTTTTTCTTCTCCGAAAATATTTCTTATATCACCAACAGCATTTTTTAAACGTTTTACTCCGGCTTTTGCAGCTTTTAAGCCTTCATCATTAAATTCAACAGGCATTCTGTAATGATTTGTCAGTATAAAAAAGCGTATTGTATTTGAATCATACTTCTCCAATAAATCATTAATAGTAACAAAATTACCGAGAGACTTGGACATTTTCTCTTCATTAATAAGCACAA
This sequence comes from Candidatus Gastranaerophilales bacterium, assembly GCA_028689995.1. Lineage (GTDB taxonomy): Bacteria > Cyanobacteriota > Vampirovibrionia > Gastranaerophilales > UBA9579 > JAQVCB01. The sequence continues at coordinate 29,760 of JAQVCB010000011.1, read as the reverse complement.
AACCATTATGCATCCAGTATTTAACAAACTCTTTATCAAAAGCCGCTTCTGTCTGTGCTTTTTCATTTTCATGATGAGGAAAAATCAAATCCTGTCCGCCTGCATGAATATCAATCGGAACTCCAAGATATTTATTCACCATTGCGGAACATTCAATATGCCATCCCGGTCTACCTTTTCCCCATGGACTTTCCCAGCTTATTTCATCATTAGTTTTTGCAGGTTTCCAGAGGGTAAAATCCAGAGGATCTTCTTTTTTTTCAGAAGCTTCAACTCTTACACCGGATTCAAGGTCATTAATACTTTGCTTGCTTAATTTGCCGTATTTATTATATTTTTTTACTCTGAAATAAATATCTCCATTACTTTCATAAGCAAATCCATTATCAACAAGCTTTTTAATAATATTAATCATCTCCTCAATATTTTCAGTTGCTTTTGGCTCAATATCCGGACTAGCTACATTAAGAGCTTCCATCGCATTTGAAAATTCTTCATAATACCTCTGGGCAATTTCATGAGGAGTTGATTTTGCATCTCTGGCTTTATTGATTATTTTATCGTCAACATCAGTGATATTTCTGACATAAGTAACATCATAACCTTTAAATTTCAGATATCTTACAACCATATCCCAGGTGATATAACATCTTGCATGCCCTAAATGCGGATAATCGTACACTGTTGGTCCGCAAACATACATTCTGACTTTATTGTCTTCTATTGGCACAAAGTCTTTCAATTCCTGAGATAAAGTGTCATATATCTTCATTGCTTATTTAAGACTCCTTTGCATCATTTGTTCTTAACTTTATTCTATCTTTTCCTAAAAGAGAAATAATAACAGCCATATCTGCTCCTTTAATTCTACCTGTCAGAGCTGCTCTTATTGCCCACATTATTTGCTTCGGCTTTAAATCAGGTATTGATTTTCTAAAAACTGCCAGTTGATCGTGTAATTCTTCAATATTATCGTAACTTAAAGATTCTGCAAGATTAAAGAATTCCTGTAATACCTTTTGTGATTCCGGTATCTGAATTACATCCTTTTTTACTTCAGGGTCTATTTCAACACTATCCCCAAAGAAATAACTGACTGCATCGGTTATTTCACTTAATTTAGTTAGAGGCTCTCTAACAGCAGCAACTATGGTTTCTAGCTGTGCTTCTGTATATATAGACAAATCATAATTCTTAAGATAAGTTTTAGCTCTTTGTGTGATCTCTGATAAAGGCATATTCCTGATATATTGACCATTCATCCAGTTTAATTTATCAAACTCAAATATAGCAGGACTTGAAGAAACTCTTTCCAGACTAAATGCTTCAATTAAATTATCAAGAGATTTTATCTCCTGCCCGTCAGCGGGTGACCACCCAAGAAGGGCTATAAAATTAACGAATGCTTCAGGCAAATAACCCTGTTCGATAAATTCACTAACTGCTGTCGCTCCATGACGCTTTGAAAGCTTGGTTCTATCAGGAGCTAAAATCATTCCGACATGAGCAAATTTTGGAATTTGAGCGTCCATAGCCTCATAAATAAGAATTTGCTTTGGAGTATTTGATATATGATCTTCTCCTCTTATAATATGGCTGATTTTCATTTCTATATCATCAACAACAACAGCAAAATTATAAGTAGGCGTACCGTTAGACTTCATAATTACAAAATCACCAATCAAAGCCAAATCAAAATCAAGGCTGCCTTTGACTATATCATCGAATTTAAGGCGTTTTTCAGGAACAATAAATCTAATTGTCGGAATTCTGCCTTCCTTCTTAAAACTTTCTACCTGCTCGGGAGATAAATTTCGACATCTTCTTGAGTAGATATGCTCGCTTGTTGCTTTTTCTTTTTCAGCCTCAAGCTCTTCCTGAGTACACCAGCAGTAATATGCCACACCTGATTCTACTAATTTATCGGCATATTTTTTATATATGTCAAATCTGTCTGACTGTTTATAAGGAGGATAAGGTCCGCCAATATCCGGCCCTTCATCCCAGTTAAGCCCCATAGCTTTTAAACTGTCATAAATATTTTTAATATACTCTTCTTTGGATCTTTCCAGATCTGTATCTTCAATTCTAAGAATAAAACTACCCTTATGTTTTTTGGCAAACAAATAATTAAATAACGCAGTTCTTGCAGTTCCCACATGCAGAAAACCGGTTGGACTAGGGGCTATTCTTACTCTTATATTTTGATTTTCCATTATTAAACTCCAAAAACTAAAAATTACTTTAAATATAAAAAAATTCAGAACAATTTAAAAATTTACTTATTTTGTCCAAGAATAGCACTTAATTTAATATTTTCAAGAATGTCCGATATTTTTTCTTTTTCAGCAAGAGGAGCATAATTATAGGCATTTTGTGCTTCAATCAGGGATTTTTTAAAATCTCTTTTCTTAAAGTAAATATTGGCCAGATCAAGATAATAAACATAATTTTCCGGCTGCAATTTTGATGCCAACTGATAATAATAAATAGAATCATCATACTTTTCTTTTATCTGATAAACTTCAGCCAAAGAATTATAGGACTTAATATCTCTTGGATTTAAGCTTATCGCTGTTTTAAAACTTTTTATTGCCAACTGATAATTTTCAGTTTTCTGAAAAGCAAATCCCCTAAGATAATATAATTCCTGATATTTTGGATTAATTTTGATTATTTTATCAGTTATATTAAGGGCTTCCTTATAATGCTTATTAAAAGCATAAATCCATGCTACATTTATCTGAGTTTTAATATCATCCTGACTTTTGATAACGGCTTTATTCATCATATCAGCAGCTTCTTTATACTGCCCTTTGCTAATAAGCCTTTTTACAATATCGTCAAAGTCCTGTGATTTATTGGCAAATCCTATAGTACACGATACCGTAAGCATCGAGACCGTTATAATGCATAAAAATATTTTTAAAAACTTGATTATATTCATATATAATAATATTAACTACTTATTTATTTCTCAACATCTCAATTTTAAAACAATATTTTATACCTGTCACTAATTGAAATAGAGATTATGTTTTCGGATATACTTATATCAATGTTTAATATTGCTAATTTTAAAAACCGAAAACCAATTTTAGTTGAGTATAGTATTGTAAAAATAAATTATATTGAGTTTTTTTCTTGAAGTGTTATTTTATATTTTATCATTGTACTCAATATATTCAGTTTAGATTAGTAAGATAAATATTTAACGAGGACTAATAAATGCCAATCAATTTAGCAAACAAACAGGAAGTCATTGAAAGTTACCAAATCCAAAAAGGAGATACCGGCTCCGTAGAAGTTCAAACAGCTATGCTTACACAAAAAATTAAAGAGCTTACAGAACATTTGAAAATCAATAGTAAAGATTTTTCAGCACGTCGCGGTCTTTTAATGATGGTCGGAAAAAGAAAAAGATTACTCAAATATCTTAAAGACAAGGATATTGAAAAATACAGAACTCATATTGAAAAACTAGGTATTCGTAAGTAATTTCTTAATAAAACTTAAAGAAGAGGCAGGCTTAATTTTTAACCTGCCTCTTCTTTAAAAAGTTTCAAAATGAGTTTTGTTAAACCCGTAGATGACTTATAGATGATTTTTATAACTTTATCAGCATTTTTGCTTTACAATAACATTTAATATTTTTTGAATTTTAACAAAATACAACATCACTTATTTGATTTTTATTGAAGTAATAATCTATTATTAAAATTAATTTATAATCTTATTTCTGTCATAAATTAAACCCTGATTATATTTTAGGAAATATCTTTAGTTTAGAACAATAGAGTCGATTACAAATTATGCCTGAAGAAAATGAAGAAAGATTAGTCCAGCTTGCTGAACAATATCTAATTGGTAAAAATACAGATTCTGATGAGCAAATAAAACTGCTCGGTCAGCTGGATGGTTATCCTCAGGATCAACTGGTACAAATTTTAAATTTCTTTATTTCTCATGAAAAAAATCCCAATACGCTGCTTTATCTTGTTAAAACCATTGGCAAATACAGGGATAAAAGCTCAACATGCGTTTTAATTGATCTTTTACTCTTAAAAGACAACTACAAAGAAAATATAGACAAACCCGAAGAATATTTGAAAGTTCGCTGTATGGCAGCAACAGTGCTTGGCAATATTAAAGAACAAAGCGCAGTAGTTCCGCTCTTATATATATTAAACAATAAAGACGAGAATTATAAACTTAGACTTGGCTCAGCCGAAGCTCTTGGAAGAATAGGTGACAGGTATGCAGTTGCTCCACTTATTGAAGTTGTTACAAATGAAAATGAAAAATCAGTTTATATAAGAGAATCAGCAGCAAAAGCTCTTGGTATGCTCGGTGATACAAGTGCTTTAGATCCTTTAATCAGCATTCTTGAAACTAAAAAAGGAATTATTGATAAATTTACTTTCCTAAAAGAAAGAATTATTGAAGCTATCGGAAAATTAGGATTCAGAGATGACAAAACAATAAAGGTACTTAGCAATACTTTAATGGATGAATCATCATGCATAAGGCTGGAAGCTATTGAAGCATTATCAGAATTGGAAGATGAAAGAGTTTTGCCTCTGATTGAAAAAATGATATATGATGAAGAAGAAGATGTTGCAAGAGGAGCAATTGCAGCTTTATATAATGTAGCAGGAGAAGAATATATAATAGAACTGCTCAAAAGAGATAATCTGCCAGGCTGGTGCAAGGATGAAATAGAAACAATTCTGGAAGAAGAAGATGAAGAAAGCTATGAAGACTGAAACCAATAAATCAATAATTCTTTTATCAGGAGGACTTGATTCTGTTGTCAGTTTGGGTTGTACAAAAGATGCTTACAATATAACCCTTGCCTTAACTTTTGACTACGGACAAAGAGCAGGAGAAAAAGAAGTTAATTCTTCAAAAAAAATTGCAGAATACTACGGATTGGAACATAAAGTTATTTCCCTTCCATGTCTGGCTGAAATTACTTCTACTTCACTGGTAAACAAAAAATCTTCTTTGCCGGAATTAAAAGTTTCTGAACTGGATAATATTGATTTAACAACAAATTCAGCAAAAAATGTATGGGTTCCAAACAGGAACGGGCTTTTTATCAATATTGCAGCAAGCTTTGCCGACAGTTATAATTTTACTCATATTATATTTGGAGCAAATAAAGAAGAAGGAACTACATTCCCTGATAATACACAGGATTTTATTGATAAAATTAATGATTCACTTGAATTTTCGACTCTGTCAAAACCAAAAGTCTTTGCTCCACTGATAAAAAATGATAAAGCCGAGATAGTTAAAATAGGCATAGATAAAAAAATTCCTTTTAATTTAATACGGAGTTGTTATACTAATAATGAAAAACACTGCGGCAAGTGTGAATCATGCCTGCGATTTAAAAGAGCCCTTCAGAATACCGTTGATAAAAAGACATATTATACAATATTTGAGGCTGATTAAAAAATAATGGATAAACTATTCATTGAAAAAGAGATATGCTATACAGGAAAAGAACTTTCTCCCCACTGGATTTATAAAAACTTTAATATTCAAGGTGACGCTATAGTAAGCTTCATAGGAGAATGTGAGGTAAAACTTGACAATATGGTTGACATTGAAGATGTTCTAACAAATAGCCCTATTTACAGCGAAAAAATGCTTCATTTTATTGTTGAACATTTTAATATCCCGCTCATGGAAGGTGTATTAAGACAAAGATTACTTGTTGCAATAGCAAGAGATGTTATATTGTCCAGATTACCTAACCCTGCTGAACTAATAAGGCATGGAGATGATTTATACTATCAAGAGGGTAAACTTTCCGTTTCGATAGCTACAAAATCCATAACTTCTGTGTTAATACATTTAGGGATAAATATAGTTTCTAAAAATGCCCCTGTAAAAGCTGCCGGACTTAAATCCGAATTAAACTTAAAAGATATTGATTGTATCGCAAGTGATATAATTAATAATTACACACAGGAAAATAATCAAATTATAAATGCTTCCTGCAAGGTTAAAGGAGTAATTTAAAAATTATGAAAATAAAACCGGGCGTTCAGATCCAAAAACAACCAAAAGTAAAAACAAAAATTAATAAAAAAAGATTATTTTTTATCTTTTTCAGCGCATTTGTAGGCTTCTTCTTCCTTTGTACGCTTATAGCCTCTTTATTAACTCCAAAAATAGATGTTCCGGCTCTCGATAACGAAAGCAACCTTTCATCTGTATCCAGTGATGATTTTAAAGGAAGGGTCGATCCCCGCTTAAAATTGATTGAAATGGATGGTGGTTTACAAAATACAACACCTAATAATCCTCTTCTGAATAAAACCGATACTATTCAACAAACTGAAGTCAATTTAGATACTATACAAAATGATCAGGGCTATACTGAGCCTCAAAACCAAAATGATTACTTAAATGATCAACTCCCATATGACAGCAGAGAACCAGATACAACAGATCCTGCAACCGACGAAGCATCACTGCAAGATAATTCCATTCAACTTCAACCCCAAAAAGCTGTAAAACAGGTTCCAAAAAATGATACTAATCAAAATGAGAACTTGATTTTAAGAGATAAAGTCAAAGTTCAAAAAGAACCGGCTTCAATGAATAAAGTTTTGGTCGGAAATTATTCCGATTTAACTGAAGCCAGAAGAGTTTCTCAAGAACTGACTAATTCAGACCTCAATGTAACTCCGTTTATTAAAGAAATAAACGGCTCATATTCCCTTCAGGTCGGTACTTTTTCCAATCCCCAAAAAGCTGCAAAACTTGCCAGTGACCTGAGAAAAAGAAACCTCGACACAAGGATAATTAAAAATTAATAATTAATTTAGAGCGTGTCTTGTTAAAAACTGTAAAATCTAATTATATAAGTAAAAGCTCGTGCGAAGCGGGAGTGCTGGCTAAAGCCGAAACGGCTTGCTTGGCAAGGCGTTGGAAGCTTTAACCAAACTCGTTCTTACATTCTATTTTTTTGGTCTTTGAATTGAGAGAAGTCTGTTTTGAGGTATTATAGCCTGTAATACCTGTGATTTTGATGTTGCAATTACAAAATAAGCATCCTGACCTTCTTTAACTTCAATATCATCAAAAGGAATAGACAATTCAAAAAAAGTCTTATGACTATAATTCATACCATGCATCATCATAATTCTCCAAAGACTATTCTCTGCTGATTCAGAGATAATAGGAGGCAAAATGCATCCTTTATTAGTCGAAATTTCTACTTCATGAGAATATAAATACTTTTGAACAGGGTAAATAGTTGACCCTTTAGTTCTTATTCTCATTGAAGAATAATTTTTACACTGTTCATGAACAAGAAAATAAATGTATAGTTCATTATTGAAAATATCTTGTGCAGATTTTGTTAGCAATTGTGAATTAATATCAAATCTGAAATAAATATTATCAGTATCATTACCAAAAAGAATTCGCCTTAACAACATCTCTGAAGGAAACATAGGCCCTTGTGGCATATCTATACATCCAGCATTTGACCATTCATCTTCAGAATTAAATTTTCCATTTATTAAAGGTTTTAAAATACCCCTTGGACTTCTTGAAGGCCTACCAATATATGAATAAAGCGACATTTCAAGGTTTTCCGGTATCGGTTTATTAAGAATTCTGTACACATTTTGCAAACGAATTCTAAAAAGTGCATCAAACAGGTCATCCTGACCTGAATCGTTAGGTTCACCATACCACCAAAACCAATCACTGCCTTCAGCTATATATATTTCATTCCAGGCCTGATCAACAATATCTTTAGAATATTTCTTTTCTTTGGTAAATCGTATTAAATCCTGCCTTGTTCTGCAAAGATAATCCCATGCCAAATTCTTTGTAGCATCGCCAATCCAGAGATGAAAGCTCCTGTCGATCCATGAACCTGTATGCATAGGCGTAAGAATTCTTGTTGCAGCTTTTCTTTTGATATAATCACTAACTGTAGTTACATCAAGTGTTTTATCCTCTGTTAAAAGTTTATACAGATTACATAAAAAACTCTTACCATTATCTCTGTAGCTTTCCCAACAATTTTCTCCATCAAGTGCAATAGTTACAATATGTCTAGAATCAGGAGAATTATGAAGTTTAGACTGAATATTTTTTAAACGTTCATAAAGATCATTTGCAGCAACAACCGGATCATGATTACCGTATTCAAACCCAATAAGATCAGCCAGAACTGAGTTTCTACACAAAAAATGTATTTCTTTTTTATCAGCTTCAGTTTTATAAATTTTACTTAATTCATAGGGTGATTCAAGATCCCCATGAAAATTCCGTACAAATTCCTTATCAAGCGACTTTGCCAAAATCCCTTCATCAGTAATTGTCCACTTCACACCCAGAGATGCCATTAGTTCTAAAGTTTCTGGACTAATAGCCTGTTCAGGTGGCCAGATACCTGCTGATGACTTTCCAAATGTATGTTTAAATAATTCCATCCCTTTCATTATTTGTTTTTTGGCATCATCGAGCAAACTATTCGAACTTTCGGGAAGTTGTATTTTATCGTTTGACTTTTGGGCAGAAGCAAAATTAACTAAAAGCGGTATTATTGGATGATAATAAGGACTTGTTGAAAGTTCAATCTGTCCTTTTTCGAATAGTTCTTTATATTTAGGAATTATTCGTTTAATAATTCCTCTTTGTATCTGAATTATAGATTTTCTTTCTTCCAAAGTATATCCTGTTCCTTTTTCATAAAGATTATTTAATTCAGAAATTTCATTAAACCAACGGGAATCAAACCATATAAGATTATACCAGGCAAGAATATCAGAATATTCTTGGGCAGAAAAGCTATCTACGCTGAAAGTCTCTAAATTATGACGTTTTTCATACAACTTTCTATATGGCTCATGTGGAGCGATCATATTGTCATAATTTGCGTCGAAGAAATGATCAAGAATAAAGTTTTTATCATCTCCTGTTAAATCGTTTATATCAGCTTCTGTCAATGATAAATGCCTGTCATAAGCATTATTATTGCTATAATCATTTAATTGGTCGATTAAAGATGGAACGATATTAAAAGTCTGTTTAATTTTTGGAAATTCATCCAGAATTAAAACCATATTTAAATAATCTTTAATGGCATGAAGCCTGACCCAGGGCATTGAATACTCGCCTGAAACAGGATTTTTATAAACTGGCTGATGCATATGCCATACAAAGGCTATGGAAAGTTTTTTTCTCATTTTTTTACCGGATAATTAAATCAAAAAGCAATAAAAACAGTTATATAACACTATTTTACTACTTTAAGTATATTATTATATTCATTTAAATCAATAATTTGTTTAAATGAATATTTATGACTAATGAATATACAGAAAAAAATATTTTTTTCTGTATCCACAATGCACTAAATCCCCAAAATCGTATTTTTATCTTATAATATAATATATGAGAAGTAATAAAGGGTAATTACAATGAGTGAAAATCAAACTATTGACTATAAAAATACATTAAATCTTCCGCAAACAGATTTTAAAATGAGGGCAAATGCAGCATTAAGAGAAGTAGAAATACAAAAATACTGGGAAGATAATACAATTTATGAAAAGAACATTGCACAGAGGGATAAATCAAGGAAGTTTATACTTCATGACGGACCTCCATACTTAAGTTCCGATAAAATTCATATAGGAACTGCCTTAAATAAAATATTAAAAGATATAGTCGTCAAATATAAATCACAATCAGGATTTTATAGTCCATATGTTCCCGGTTACGATGGACATGGACTTCCAATTGAAAATGCAGTGGTAAAATCAATAAAAGGCGGCAGAGAATCACTAACTCCTGAAGAATTAAGAAAAAAATGCAGAGAATTTGCACTTAAAAACCTTAAAGGACAGGAAACAAACTTCAAAAGACTAGGAGTCTGGGGTAACTGGGAACATCCTTACATAACAATTGATGCAGAATTTGAATCAATACAGGTCAGAGTATTTGGCGAAATGGCTAAAAAAGGGTATGTTTATAAAGGTTTAAAACCTGTTTACTGGTGTGCTGAATGTGAAACTGCACTTGCTGAAGCCGAAGTAGAATATGCTGATCATAAATCACACAGTATCTACGTTAAATTCGGTTTCGTTCCAGAAGAAGCACAAAAAGCATATAAGACAGCTGAATTAGATTTAACTAATCCTCTATCTGTAGTTATATGGACAACAACTCCATGGACTTTACCTGCAAATCTTGCTATTGCGCTTCATCCAAGACTTCAATACGTCTTTGTCAAAAAAGAAGATTCAGACGAAGTCTACATAGTAGGCGTTGATCTGCTTGAAAGTTTTGCAAACGGCGTAGGCTGGGAAGAAAATTCCTACAAAATTTTGGGCTCTACAACCGGAGAAAAACTTGAATATCTTAATGCAAGACATCCTTTCTTTGACAGGAACAGCTTGATTATACTTGGCGAACACGTAACAACTGAAGCCGGAACAGGTGCGGTTCATACAGCACCTGGACATGGACTTGAAGATTATGAAGTCGGCAATAAATATAAAATAGGTGTAGTTTCTCCTTTAACCAATAAAGGTATTTTTACGGAAGAAGCCGAAAAATTTGCAGGATTAAGATACAACAAAGCAAATGAAATAATCATTCAGGAATTACAGGATAAAAATGCTCTTTTAGCACATGGAGATATTAGTCACAGTTACCCACATTGCTGGAGATGCAAAAAGCCTGTAATATACAGAGCAACTGAGCAATGGTTTATCAATGTTGAATCATTCAAGGATCAAACCCTGAAAGCAATTGATGAAGTCCAATGGATTCCTGTCAATAACTATCAGAGAATTTACAACATGGTTGAATCAAGGTCTGACTGGTGCATAAGTAGACAGAGAGCATGGGGTGTACCAATACCTGTTTTCTTTTGCTCACAATGCAATAAATCAATAGTTACAGATGAAACTATAAACCACGTTGCCGAAATATTCAAAAAAGAATCATCAGATGCATGGGCTAAGTATTCTGCAAAAGAACTTATGCCGGAAGGGTTTACCTGCCCTGACTGCGGAAGTCATGATTTTAACAAGGAAACAGACATTATGGATGTTTGGTTTGATAGCGGAAGCACTCATGCCGCTGTTGTAGATGCAAGAAAAGACGAACTTTGCGATACTCCTGTTGAAATGTATCTTGAAGGATCAGATCAGCACAGAGGCTGGTTCCAGTCATCACTACTTACAAGCGTTGCAACAAAAGGCAAAGCTCCTTATAAATCAGTTTTAACTCATGGATTTGTACTTGACGGAAATGGTCGCAAGATGAGCAAGAGTCTTGGCAATGTTATCGAACCTCAAAATATTGTAAATAAGTACGGTGCAGATGTATTAAGATTATGGACTGCAAGTGTTGATTACACAAACGACGTTAGAATAGGTGAAAATATTATTCTGCAACTCGTTGAGGTTTATAAAAAAGTAAGAAATACCTGCAGATTCCTGCTTGGAAACTTATACGACTTTGATCCTGCAAAGGATACCGTCGAATATGGAGATCTCAGTGAAATTGATAAATTTGCTCTTCATAGACTACAAAAACTGGTTGAAAACGTAACAATTGCGTTCGATAAATATGAATTTTACAGATATTATCAGCTAATACAAAATTTTGCAGCAGTAGATCTCAGCTCTACATACCTTGATATAATTAAAGACAGACTATATACACAAGGAAAAGATTCTTTATCAAGAAGATCATGCCAGACTGTTATGTATAAAGCATTACATGTTTTAACAAGGATATTTGTTCCTGTAACACCGCATTTAGCTGAAGACATATGGCAGTTTGTTCCTGAAACACAAAAAGAAAATCTTGAAAGTATTCTGCTTTCAGACTGGCCAAAAGTCAAACCTGAATTCTTAAACGAAGAAATCGATGCTAAATGGAGTGAAATTCTTCGTTTAAGAGAAATAGTAACAAAAGCTATCGAACCTGTAAGAGCTGAAAAAAAAGTTGGCAGCTCGTTAGAAACATCCGTATTTATTAAAATAATAAATAACCCTGAACTTGCCAAAATGTTTGCAAGTTCTGCTTCAGAACTTGCAAACATATTTATTACATCTCAGGCTGTTTTAACAGATAATGGAAAAGAACCGGAAAATATGCTAAATAAGTATGAAGAAGATAATTACATTATATATGTAGCTTCAGCCTCTGGAGAAAAATGTTCAAGATGCTGGAAATTTTCTGAATATGTCGGCAAAGATACTCAACATAAAACACTTTGCCAAAACTGTATTGACGCTATATCTTAAAAACAGGTATCAAAATGTCATCAAAAGAAAATCTGAGCAAATTAAATACAGCCCTCAAATACCACAAAAACGGACAACTGCCTGAGGCTGAAATTATCTATAGACAGGTAATAGAAGAAGAACCTGAAAACTACAATGCCCTTAATTTATTTGGAATCCTTCTTTTTCAACATAAACGATATGAAGAAGCGATTATTTACGTTGAAAAAGCCATTGATATTCATCCAATACCCTATTTTTATATCAATCTTGGAAACATACATTCAGCCAAAGGTGAATTTGATAAAGCTATAGACTTTTATAATGAATCTTTGGAAATGGATCCAAATAATCCTGATCCCTGGTTTGGTCTCGGGATGTGTTATAAAAATAAAAATGAAAATGATAAAGCAATTGAATATTATGAAAAAGCTATAAAGCTGAACCCTTCTTTCTATTCAGCGCATGTTAATCTTGGAAATATCTATAAAGTTAAAAATGAATTTGACAAAGCTATAGAAAACTATAAAAAAGCAATATTATTCAATCAGAATGATCCCGATATATATAATAGCCTTGGTCTTGTATATTTTGATCGCTACGAAATTGAAGAAGCTATATATTGTTTCCAAAAAGCAATAAAAATAAAACCCAATTATGAAAAAGCCTACATTAATCTTGGAAATATTTACAAGACCAAGGGAGAAATAACCCAAGCGCTTAAATATCTTAATCTTGCAATTGAAATGAATCCAGACAATTATGCTTCATATATAAGTCTCGGCAATCTAATGATATATATCAACAAAACAACAGATGCTATAAATTGTTTTAAAATAGCAACACAATTAAAACCAAATGACCCGGCAGTTTTACTTAACATAGGCAACGCATACAGAGAAGCTCATCATACTGAAACTGCTCTGGAATATTATTTAAAAGCTCTGGAACTTATGCCGGATAAAGCAGAAGTTTATGTTAACCTTGGAAATATTTATTCTGATATTTACGAATTTGAACAAGCTATTGGCTTTTACAATAAAGCTATTGAATTAAAACCTGATTACGTTGAAGCATATTTGAATCTTGGAAGCCTGTTTATAACAATGAAAAACATTGAAGATGCTATGAATTGTTTTCAAAAAGCATTGGAAATAAAGCCAAACTATGCAGAAACTCATCTTAATCTTGGGACAACCTATCTTTTAATGAAAGATTTCACAAACGGTTTTAAACATTATGAATGGAGAGATAAGGTAAAAGATATCAAGCACCCTAAATATACCGAGTTTCAAATGCCAAAATGGGATGGAAGTCCTCTTGAGGGCAAAACCCTTCTTGTTTGCCATGAACAGGGATTGGGAGATACTTTACAGTTTGTAAGATATCTGCCTCAACTTGTATCTAATGGAGGAAAAGTTTTGTTTAAAGCTCCTTCCGGTATGGAAAAGCTTTTAAAACAAAATGATCTAAAAGCTGAAATTATAGACAGCTTTACCCCTGAAAATCAAATTGAATTTGATTGCTATACTTACTTACTGAATATACCTTCTTATCTAAATAGCACTTATGATAACATTCCACTCGCTGAAGGATATTTAAAAGCAGATTCTGAAAAAGTAAATACTTATAAAGAAAAATATTTCAACAATGATAGCTTTAAAATCGGAATTAAATGGCAGGGAAATCCTAACGGAAACAAGAATAGAGAAATACCTCTTGAATTATTTCTAAAGCTTGCAGATATTAAAAATGTAAAACTTTATTCATTTCAAAAAGGTTACGGCACAGAAGGTCTTAAAAAAGTTCCAAAAAATATTGAAATAGTTGATCTTGGAAGTACATTTAATGATTTTTCTGATACTGCAGCAGCAATAGAAAATCTTGACTTATTAATAAGCAACGATACATCCTTGACACATTTATCAGGAGCTCTGGCAAAAAAAACATGGATATTACTTCCGTTTATATCTGAGTGGCGATGGTTTTTAGACTCGGAAGACAGTCCATGGTATAAAAGTGTCAGATTATTCAGACAAAAAGAGATGGATAATTGGCAAGAAGTTATGGATAGAGTAATTGAAGAATTAAATAAAATTAACAAATAAAAAGAAAAATACCTGACTAACAGGTATTTTGCAGCAAATCTGTAAAACCATTGCAAAATAAGGCATATAAGAAATATAAATTAAAAAATTCAAGATTGAACCGCAAATTTTTTTAATTCGCTCTTGAATAATGTTTGATATAAAAGACTTTTATCTCTGCAATCGCTCACCCCACAAGGGGGAACAAAAAATTTGCTATATTTATCGCTCATTACTGACTCTAATAAACTATTTTAAAGCTACAATTTTGCTTAAACTTACGTTCTGATTAAAATTGATATAGTTTTAATAAATAAAAAGAAGATATAAAAGAGAAACTTATTGAAAAATTGAAGTGAAGAGGAGTTGGCGGGTTGGCATAGAAACATAAGTTTAAGCAAAATCTCCGCAATAAAACAGTTTAAAGAGTCAGTACATGAGCTTTTGATTATTTTTATTACAGCTTCTTGCCCACAACAGGAGCAATGATTTTTAAATCTTTTATCAGTTTCTCAAACTGTTCAGGATATAACGATTGTGCTCCATCACATAACGCAGTTTCAGGGGAATGATGAACTTCAACCATAATACCATCAGCTCCTGCAGCGATTGCAGCCCTTGACATTGGCGCAACTTTATCTCTTAAGCCTGTCCCATGACTAGGATCAGCTATTATGGGCAAATGACTGATTTTCTTAATTACCGGAATCGCAGAAATATCAA
Organism: Candidatus Gastranaerophilales bacterium; assembly: GCA_028689995.1. GTDB lineage: Bacteria > Cyanobacteriota > Vampirovibrionia > Gastranaerophilales > UBA9579 > JAQVCB01. Next base: position 14,669 of record JAQVCB010000011.1, on the reverse strand, counting down.
GAGTATTTCGAGTAGCATTCTCAAATGTCCTAATACCTCTTTCACAGAGAATTACATCCCTATTTCCTCCGGCCATAATATATTCTGCTGACATAAGCCATTCTTGAATAGTAGCAGACAATCCTCTTTTAAGCATTACAGGTTTATTAATATATCCTAATTCTCTAACCAGGTTGAAATTTTGCATATTCCTAGCCCCAACCTGAAGTATATCAGCATATTTAACTAATAAAGGGATTTGAGATATTTCCATTACTTCAGAGACAACTAACATATTATATTTATCTGCCACCTGTCTCATGATCATTAAACCTTCTTCTCCAAGTCCCTGAAAAGCATAGGGAGAAGTTCTAGGTTTAAAAGCTCCGCCTCTTAGTATTCTAACACCCATATTTTTTAATTTATTCGCAGTAATTTCAATTTGTTCAAGTGATTCCACTGTACAGGGACCTGCCATTAAAGAAAATTCTTCACCGCCGATCTCAACATCTTTGACTTTAATAACAGTATCTTCAGGTTGAAACATCCTGCTTGCGAGTTTATAGCTGGATGTAATTTTTATAACTTCCTGAACTCCTTCAAAAAGTTCTATATTTCTTGTGTCTATGGTTTTACCACCGACAGCCCCAATAATTGTATTAATCTCTCCCTGAGAAATATGAGCATCAAATCCCTTATCTTTAATAAAAATTACTATCTGATTAACTTGTTCTTCTGAAGCATTGGGCTTCATTACAATTAGCATAATTTTAACTCCGCATTTGATCTGAAAATTTAATCACTATTTAATAATATACTACAACAGATTCACAATACATACATTAAGAGGTAACAGAAAAAATTATCATTAATGAGCTAAAGAATCCAGCGAAGCAAAGCTCCGCTTCAGCTTTATAGCTCCCGCTAACGCAAATCAATTTTCTCGCATCATATAAAGCAAATAAAATTTGTTAATTAATTGACATTATTAAACTTTATAACATTTATATAAATAAATAGTAAAACCGAAAATATGTTAAGTTAAAACATCATATATTCAATTATTATGATTACATAGTAATAATTAATAAAAAATCAGCTAAGATATTCTTCTCAAAAACTAAATAAACTTAACCTACCAGATAATATGTCTTTCGAGTTTTAATTGAGCTTGGAAGACTTTTGTTTAAAATTATTATTGAGGATAGAAAGATTGATTACAGTTGACACTTTTTGTTATTTGTCTTCGCCTGCACATATTTCCGACAAAAAAACCTATCTAATACCACCCATTCTTTTTGAAAATAAGGTTTATATTATCAAAGAAAAGATTTTTTATGAGATATTAACCAAAATAAATCTTTATCAAGAATTTAACCTGTATATTCGTGATAACGGTTATAACAATACCTGCAAATGGCTCTATAATTGCAGACTTTTAAATACAGGTTTTCTTGAAAGTATTAGCCAATATAATATTGAAATAGTAAATTTTAAAAAAATTGAAAATTATTTATATTTTCAAAAAGATTGTAATGGTAATCCTTTTATTTCAGGTGAATATTTAAAAAATCTTTTTAAAAAAGTTTTTATTTATAATTATTTCAAGAAAAAATATGAAGAATTTAATAATTATGCGAACAAACAACTTGATATTATTAAACAGGAACTAGACAATATTGATAATAGCAACAACTACAATAACAGAAAGAATTTTTATAAAAATCATATCTTCGAACATCTGCTTGAAAATTTTCTCGTTAATATAGACACCGAACTGCTTGAAAACTTACAGATTATTGAAAGTACAAATATTTACACAGAATCCCGCTTAAATACAAAAGATCTTACTTTATATAAAGTTGGCAGCCCAATCGACAGTAAAAATTTAAAGTATAAACTAACAAATACAACTTATCAGGAATGTCTCAAAAATAATACTGTCTTCAAGTTATTTATTGATTTCAACCATTATTCCAAAAATATTTTATACAAAAGAAATTTTATTGATATTTTATTTGATAATATGAAAACTCTAGCCGAAGATAAATTTACCTTTGACTTGAAATATATTAATAAACTTACTTTAGCGGATAAAAATTACAAAAAACAAAATATTCTTAATAAAACAGTTTCAACAAAAGAAAATGGTAAAGAATATCAGTTACCTGCATTAATTAACGTTAACTTCAATGCAATTAAAAATTCAAATCTGTTACTCTGTTCAAGTGACAAAATTAACAAAATATTAGCCGTTTTAAATCTGGACGAAACAAATCTGGAAAAGATAAATTCAATAATATTTGACAAAAAGAACAGTATCGAATCCAATTTGGTTACACTTTCCCTTGAAAATGACCTGATACCATACTATACACTTGGCGGCTACGGAAAAATTCATTATAATTAATAACCTATAATTCAGTATCTTTGCTATAAATATTTCAATCAAGTATAATTAACTTGATTGAAAACTATTATACGAATTATAGGCAAAGTACATATGATGAATAAAAAAGGATTTACTCTGGCAGAAGTACTGATAACACTTCTGATTGTGGGTGTAATTAGTTCTATAGTTATTCCTGCATTAATAAGCAACACTCAAGATGCAGAATTAAAAACTGCGTGGAAAAAAGCTTATTCTGATATAAGTCTGGCAACAAAGAGCATAATGAACGATAATGCCGGAACCATGAAAGGTTTATGTACCACTACTGGCGATCAGATTTGTCTTAGAGACAAGTATTTGCAGTATTTAAACAGTATAAAAACCTGTACTCCATCAACAATTGCAGGCAATTGCTGGCATACTGATTCAACATTATTACAGTCATGGTATACAATAAATGGAGATGATGCTGGCTTTATACTAAACAATGGTATGTTAGTTACTTTTGACTTGAATGCAGCTATGTGTGACTCTACATATATATATCCTGAACATTGCGGAACGGTTACAGTTGATATAAACGGATTTAAAGGCCCAAATAAAGAAGATAAAGATATATTTGTCATACTTATTAATGCTAATAATATAAAGCCTGATGCACTACATCTGCCTAATTCAAGCAAGTATTTATATCAATAAAAATATCTCGTAACTGATTAAAAATGGACATTTCCGCCGCTTAGAACACATATAACGGCATTTTCTTCTGATGGCTGAACTATACCTTCAAGAACAGGCTTTAAAGTTCCTGAACTGGCACCTTCAACAAGAACACCCAGATCATCTGAAATAAAATCCATTCCTTTTTTCATATCAACATCGTTTATTGCAACTTGCCTGCTGACCAGATATTTTAACAAATCCTGATTATGTTCTCCGGGAATTTTTACCTTGATAGCATCACCGTATACAGAATTCAAATCATCAAGTTTTACTCCGACAACAGAAACATCCAGTTTTTTGAATTTTGGAAAACTTTGAATACCCATTAAAATAGCTGTAGCAATACCTGAGATTAGGCCTCCACCACCTATCGGAACAATAACAGTTATTTTTTTCAGCTTTTTAAGTTTTTCATAATCATATTCAAGCAGCTCCGGATCAAAGAACTGATTTTCAAGCTGTGTCAAAATTTCAAATCCTATTGTTCCCTGTCCTGCTACTGCATTATGCGTATTATATGGATCTATATAATATGTATCTTCATTTGTTTCTACAATACCTTTAGCGTATTTATTTGTCTGATCGAAGTTTTCACCTTTTATAACAAGATTAGCATTTATTCCCTTTTTCTTAAGATCATTAACCCTGTTTTCAAGCTTTTGCTTTTTAAAATCTGTAACGCTTTCCGAAATAAAGATTGTAACTCCGGGTACTCGTAAAATTTCAGCAGATTTGAGCACTCCTAGAGCATGATTGCCGGTCGATGCGGCAACAAAATTCAATTTAGTTGAATGATTTTCTTCTATAATTTTGCTCATCTGATAAATAGCACCACGTATTTTATAAGCTTTTATACAGGTGAGATCTTCCCGTTTGTAAAATACCATTGGCAGCTTATTTGAAGCTGTCAATGGTGTAATACAATAATTCTCATGCCCCACAACTGTCGAAAGATCAGATTTATATCTGAGCATAACAGTTCTGGCACTTTGTATTGAATCAAAAAGTGTACTGACTTTTCTATAAATTTCAAGCGACAATGTATTTTGTGAAAATTTCAATTTACCACAGTCAGTAAATCTGGGATTTATCGACTTTTTTACCATATATTGCCATTTATTAGAATTTTGGTTTAAAGAATTATTTCTATGTCCGGCATGCGTCATTTTTTTCAACCTCACGTTCTTTAGAGCTTATAAGATTATCATCATTTATCCAGCTCATCATACCGCGTAGTCTGCGACCGGTTTTTTCAATAAGATGCTCTTTATCTTCCTGAACCATTCTTTTAAGATTTGGCTGACCATTTCTGTTTTCTTCAATCCATTCTTTTGCAAATTTACCTGATTGAATATCAGCAAGTACCTGCCTCATTGTATCTTTGGTATCAGAAGTTACAATTTTTGGTCCTGTTGTAACATCGCCATATCTGGCCGTATCACTGATAGAATAACGCATGTCCTGAATTCCGCCCTGATAAATTAAATCAACTATTAATTTTAATTCATGCAGACATTCAAAATATGCCATTTCAGGTGGATAACCTGCTTCAACAAGAGTTTCAAATCCTGCTTTAATTAAAGCAGTGGTGCCTCCACAAAGGACAGCCTGTTCTCCAAAAAGATCTGTTTCTGTTTCATCCTTGAAAGTTGTTTCAAGAATGCCGGCTGTACCTGAACCTATACAGGAAGCATAAGCAAGTCCAACTTCGAAAGTATCTCCTGATGGGTTTTGACCAACGCCAACGAGTGCAGGAACTCCTCTTCCTCTTTTATATTCAGCTCTAACAAGATGACCGGGACTCTTTGGAGCTACTAAAAATGTATTTACCCCTGCAGGAGGAACAACTTCGTTGTAATGAATGCTAAAACCATGTCCAAATCCTAAATACATTCCATCTTTTAAATTTGCAGCGATATATTTTTCATAAACAGCACGATGAACTGTATCCGGTAAAAGAACCATTACAACATCCGCCCATTTAACTGCTTCTTCAAATGAAACACATTCAAGTCCTGCATCTTCAACAAGAACTTTTGATTTTGAACCTTCTCTTAGTCCTACTTTAACTTTAACGCCTGATTCTTTAAGATTCTGCGCATGTGCATGCCCCTGACTTCCAAACCCAAGAACAGCAACATTTTTATTCATAATTGGTGCAACATTAATATCTTTATCGTAATACATTTGAACTTCAGACATTTGACAATCCTCCTAATTTTTATTTTTTACTTATATTTTTACTATTTATAAACTAACATAAATTCTACAGATTTATTCAAAAAATAAACAAATGATTTTTAACTTGCCAATGCAATTTTTGAATAATCCTGATCATTTTCATTCAGCATTAACTTAATTTCAAGTACATGTATTTGATTATGGAGTATTTTGACAATTTTTTCCAAATCCTGATCAGTGCAATTTATGGCAATTTTAATATCATAAAGATCAGTATCCTTATTTTGAGAACAAATAAGATTCTCAATTTTATAACCCCTAAGAGTAAACGTGCTGATTACTCTTTCTAATGCTCCGAATTTATTTTCTACGAGCAAATACAGCGTATTTTTGTAAGTTTTTCCGTTCATTATTTTGCCTCCGTTAACATATCTCTGTTTGCCTTACCAACTGGCACCCAAGGATATACATCTTCTTCTTCATTCACTCTGCAATCAATAATTGCAACACCTGGACATGCCAAAGCATCTTTTAATGTGTTTTCTAAATCTTCACTTTTATCAATAACAAAACCATTTGCTCCATAAGCTTTAGCAAGAGTTATATAATCAGGTGAAAATATTTTGGACTGGGAATATCTGTTAAACATAAATCCCTGCCATTGCCTTACCATTCCTAGATATCCATTGTTTACAATAACAATTTTAACCGGTAAATCGTAAGTAACTGCTGTTACAAGTTCCTGAATATTCATCTGAATACTTCCGTCTCCTGCAAAAACAATAACCTGCCTACCCGGATTTGCCATCTGCGCACCTAAAGCTGCTGGAAAACCAAACCCCATTGTTCCAAGACCACCTGAAGTCAGAAAACTTCTCGGATTATCACTATTAAAAAGCTGCGCTGCCCACATCTGATGCTGACCAACTTCAGTTGTAAAAATTGCATCACTTTTCGCAAGTTCATAAACTTTTCCTATAACTTCACCGGGAGTCATTGCATCTGCCGTATTATTATTTTTGATATTAACAGACTCACACTTTGTTTCTGCTATTTGCCTCCACCAAAGTTCCCTTTCCTCCTTTTTGCTGTCTGAAAGATTAACTGATTCAGAATTTTTCAGAAACATAGATAAAACCTGTTTTATATCACCCTGAATATCAAAATCTACATCCACATTTTTATTTAATGAAGTTGGGTCTATATCAATATGAATGATTTTAGCTTCAGGACAATATTCTTTTACCACACCTGTCTGCCTGTCACTCAATCTCGAACCGACTATAACAAGCAGGTCTGAATTTGAAATGGCTAAATTTGCCCAATAATTTCCATGCATTCCTGAAAACCCCAGAAAGTTTTTGTGCGCCGCAGGAAATCCACCAAGTCCCATAAGTGTTGAAGCAACAGGAATATCAAATTTTTTACTAAACAAAGTCAGCTCCTGATGTGAATTAGAGGAAACAACACCGCCTCCACATAATATAACAGGTTTTTTAGCGACTACAAGCTCCTCAATACATCTTTGAACTAATTGTTCGTTAACTTCAGGATATGGCTTGTATCCTCTGAGATTTATTGATTCAGGATAATTAAATTCACAGGAAGCCATAATAACATCTTTCGGAAGGTCAACCAGTACCGGTCCTGGTCTACCGGAAGCAGCAACATAGAATGCTTCTTTAACAGTTGCAGCAAGATCTTTTACATCTCTTACAAGATAATTATGTTTAGTACAGGCTCTTGTGATACTTACAATGTCGGATTCCTGAAAGGCATCATTTCCTAGTATTGAAGTTGCAACGTTACCTGTAAATACAACTATAGGAACTGAATCATAGTAAGCATCTGTTAAACCTGTAACCGTATTGGTTGCGCCCGGGCCGGAAGTTGCAAGAGCAACTCCAACTTTGCCTGTTGATTTTGCATAGCCTTCTGCCGCATGAACTGCTGCCTGTTCATGTTTTGTAAGAATATGTTTTACGGTACTTTGATGAAAAGCATCATAGATTGGAAGAATTATTCCGCCCGGAATTCCAAAAATATGTTCAACTCCTTCTTTTTCAAGGCTTTTTAAAAATATCTGAGCACCTGTATAAACTTTTTTATCCACCTCATTCATTTGCAGCATTCTATGCCTCCTTACAGTCTAGTATGCCACTAACGGCACCTTTGTCAGCTGAACTAACTGTTCTTGAATACCTTGCAAGGTACCCTTTTGTTACTTTAGCCGGCACTTTACTCCATGATTCTCTTCTTTTACTTATCTCTTCTTCTGAAACCAATAATTCAACAGTTCTTTTTTCTATATCAATGCTTATCTGATCACCATTTTGAACCAGTCCGATCAAGCCGCCTGCTGCTGCTTCCGGTGACATATGTCCTATACAAAGCCCTCTTGTCCCTCCTGAAAATCTTCCGTCAGTAATAAGAGCAACCTGTTTTCCTAATCCTTTGCCAACTATTGTAGAAGTAGGCGAAAGCATTTCTCTCATGCCAGGGCCTCCTTTTGGCCCTTCATATCGAATAACAACAACATCACCAGCTTTGATCTGATCTGAATTAATTGCCTCCATTGTCTCTTCTTCACTGTTAAATGTCTTTGCCGTTCCCTGAAATTTAAGGCATTCCTTATCAACACCTGAAACCTTTACAACTGCTCCAGATGGTGCAAGATTTCCATAAAGCACAGCAAGCCCTGGATTACTTGTCATAGGATTATCAAGAGTACGAATGATCTCTGTATTTACCCATGCATTCTCTACAGTTGAATAAAGCGATTGACCTGAAACTCCTTTAGTATCAACAAGTAAAGATTTAAGATTTTTAAGAGCACCCGGTATACCCCCAGCTTTATCAAAATCAGTCATTGTAAGCGTGCTGGAAGGATCCAGCTTTATAATTTGGGAGACTTTAAAACTTAGTTCTTCAAAATCCTTAAGAGTTATATCAACTCCTGCTTCCTGCGCTATAGCAAGAAGATGTAAAACTGAATTTGTTGAACCCCCGAGAGCTAAATCAGCAACAACTGCATTTCTTATTGAATCTCTGGTTATTATCGACGAAGGAAGGACGTTCTCTCTAACCAGATCTACTACTCTGACTCCACTGTCAAAGGCTATTCTTTTCTTTTTAGCACTGACTGCAGCAGATGTTGCACAACCCGGAAGGCTCATTCCCATAACTTCAGTTAGACAAGCCATAGTGTTTGCTGTATAAAGTCCCTGACAAGAACCGACCCCTGGACAAGAGTTCATCTCCATCTTTTGAAGCTGTTCTTCTGATATTTTTCCCGCTTTAAATTGACCTACTGCCTCAAAAGTACCTCTTATCAAAGAGAGTTCCATTCCTTCACAGAATCCTTCAAGCATTGGTCCTGCCGACACAACTATACAAGGGATATCAAGACGTGAAGCTGCCATTAACATGCCTGGAGTAATTTTGTCACAATTAGTGAGGAGAACAAGCCCATCTAAAGCATGTGCAGAAGCGACAGACTCAACACTATCCGCTATGAGGTCTCTTGATGGAAGAGAATATTTCATTCCTTCATGACCCATAGCAATACCGTCACAAACAGCTGGTAATCCAAAAATAAAAGAATGCCCTCCACCAGTATGTATTCCCTTTTCTATCATTCTTTCAAGATCCCTCATACCTGAATGACCTGGAACAAGATCGGAAAAGCTACTTGCTATTCCTATAAACGGTTTTGAAAGTTGATTCTGTGTCAAACCGACAGAATAGAGTAGACCTCTATGTGGTGCTCTGTCAATTCCCTTTTTGATTCTGTCGCTTCTCACTGTATTCTCCTTTATCTATTGTCAAACTAATATTTTAGCCAAAATAAAAGACCCGCAGACTTCGTTTTCGGGTCTGCGGGTTGAATTTATTTTTATGATCAAAAAATTAAAAACCCAACTGACCCGTGCTAATAATAATCACGAGAACCATTAAGTTAATAATTACGTTATTGATCTTGAACATTTTATTTAAAATACCTTTAATTAATTGTAGCTTATAGTATAAATTAGAAATAAAAAATTGTTAAGTTTAAATTTTACTATTATTAAAAAACTTTAACATATATCATATTAAAAACACAAGACCTGAAAAAATTGCTTAATTATAAAAAAATTCTTCATATATTATTTCCGTAAAAACCATCTGTTGAATTAAAGCCATTTTGAATAGCACTTAATAGAGGAATAAAAACAAATAGTATAATAAAAAAGCCAATAACGAACATAGTCACTTTCTGCATATATAGCGCCCTCTTGTTCAGCATTATAAGTTTGTAAAAAAGTTAATTTAGACTCTCTCCAACTTTAGTATAGTTTTCCCTAACTTTAGTATAAGTTATATTTGTGATATTCGCAATAAATTTTCCGATTTTACAAAATAGAATTAAAAATACTTAATACTATTAATTTTTAAAAGCAAAAAACAGACACAATATAGTGCCTGTTTCTTTTAATATATATTAAACTACTCAGCTACTTCAGCTAACTGTTCTGAAGAATCTTCAGAAGCATTACTTTCTGTCTGTTTCGGCCTATTAAGGTCTTTTAAGCTAAGACCAATTCTGTGTTCCTGAGGGGTAAATCTTTTAATTACAACTTCAATTTCCTGACCGATAGAAAGAAATTCAAACGGATTAATTTGTCTGTCTGACATTTCAGCAACAGGAAGAAGTGCTTCAACTCCCGGGAATATATCAATAAATGCACCAAATGAAGTTATTTTATTTACGATGCCTTTAATAATCTGACCTTCAGTAAATTTATCTTCAATTTTAACCCAGGGATTTTCTTCCATTCTTTTAAGACTTAGGCTTATTCTATTGAGTTCATTATCAATCTTCAGAATTTTAACTTCAAGTTTTTGACCGAGTGTTAAAACACTTGAAGGATGTTTTACACGTTGCCATGAAATTTCAGATATAGGTAGAAGTCCATCAACGCCATTTATATCAATAAATGCACCGAAATCAGCAATTCTGACAACTTCGCCTTCTACAATCTGATCAACATCAAGTTTCGAAATAACTTCTACAACAACTCTTTCTCTTTCTTCAGCAAGAGCCTGTCTTTGACTTAAGATCAATTTATTTCTCTTAGGATCAGTTTCAAGAATTTTTACAGGAATTTCCTGTCCGATAAGTCCTTCATGAGGAGTTCCTGTTCTAAGCTGGCTTGCAGGAACAAAACCTCTCAAACCAAAAACTTCTACTACAACTCCACCTTTCACTAAAGAGAATACTTTAGCGGTAATCGTTTCATTCTTCTGACGAAGATCATCAAGCTTTAACCAGTTTCTTGCATGAGATACTCTCTTCAACGAAAGTGTGATTTGTCCATCTTCATCTTCTTCTTTAAGAATATAAAATTCTTTTTTTTCACCGACAGCTATAATACTCTCAGCACCATCGAATGGAACATTTGATAACTCTCTAAGAGGTACTATTGCTTCAGCTTTACTGCCGATGTCAACGAGAACACCATTTTTTTCAATTCTGACAACTGTTCCATTAACAACATCAGCAACTTTAAAATTATAATCAAAAGATTCACTCAAAAGTTTTTCAAATTCTGACATTGATGATTGATTTTTTTCTGCTTCTTTTACTGCTTTTGCCACTTACATTAGTCTCCTATTCTATTAATTACTTCATTTATAACGAACTCTGGAGTTGAAGCACCTGCTGTAACTCCAATTTTATTAACTATACTTAATAGATCCTTATATAGATCTAGCTCTTCAGGATTCTCTATATGAATTGTTCTGGTTATTTCAGATAAAATCTCAGCCAAATTGGTTGTATTAGCACTTGCTTTACTACCGACAACTACCATAAGCTCCACTTCTTTTGCAAGAACCTGAGCCTCCTGCTGTCTTTTAAATGTAGTTGAACATATTGTATTATGAACTTTTAACTCTTTTGAATTTTCTGCAATAATCGGTAAGATTTTCTTAAAATTTTCACTTTTTTGTGTCGTTTGAATAACAATACCTATTTTTTTTGCCTGTCTGATTTTTTCAATATTGGCAAAAACCTCATTAACTGAAGAAATCACAATTGCTTCGCCTTTAGAATATAAATCAGCATAAGCTTTTATTCCAATAACTTCAGGATGATCAGCCTTTCCAATTATAACAACCTTATATCCTTCTTCAGCAAGATTTTTAGCTTTGTCCTGAACTCTCTTTACATCAGGACATGTAGCATCAACAATTTGACAATTTTTATTTTCAAGTTCACGGATAATGTGAGGCGAGACGCCATGTGTTCTAATAATACAAATCCCTTCAAGTTTTTCAGGAATTTCATCAATTGTTTGAATACCAATATTGCTCAGATGCTCAATTACCTGAGTATTATGTATTAACTGGCCTAATATATATATTTTAATATCAGGATTTTCATCCTTTATTTTAAGTGATAAGTCAACTGCTCTTTTGACTCCATAGCAAAATCCGGCAAACTTTGCTATCTTTATGTCCTTTTTAATTGATTTCAGAAGTGTTCAACTCCAATGCTTTAGATTTAAGAAAAGTAATCCTTTATATCATCAAAATATTATAAGAAATAATGATAACCTGAATAAAAACTAATCCCATAACATAGCTATATCATGCTGAAAATTTAAATTCAATTATATTTTTCTTTTATATATTAAATCAAGGCTTAATTTGAACTGCTTATTTTACTTTCAATTTGACTCATTTTCTCTTGCAACTCGTCAATTTTAGCCTGGTTTTTAGCGCTTGGATTTTTAATATTTTGTTCAGTTAATTTTATTATTTTATCGTCATAGAAATTTTTAAAATCAGCACTATCAGCTTTTGTAATTTCACCTCTTTGATTAATATTTTTCTTTCTATTAAGAGCTTTATCAGCAATTTCAACATAATCATCCGGTTTAAATTCAGGGTTATCCTTAACATTTACAAATCCTACGCTGGCAGTATGACCTTTTTGATCTCTAATATGCGCTAAATATTCTTCATACTTAATTTTGTCAGAACTGCTAACTCCATCAGACTTCATTAACTTGGTTAAATTATCAATATATGATGGTACTGTTTCCAACAATTTAGTATCTGTTTTAATTCTATCCGTCAATAGTTTTAATTTATGGGCATCTTTAGTAATAATTACAAATTCTTCACCGCCATATCTCGCAATAAGCTCGCTTTCTTCAGAAAAAACTTCTTTCATAATCTCTGAAACTCTTTTTAAATGAGAATCCCCTCCATTATGATCAAATGCAGTATTAATACTCTTAAAATGATCCAGATCAACCATTGCTATTATTATATTTTCATTATTTAATTTTGCTTTTTCAATAATTTTAGGTAAATTAGCATAAAGATAGCCTCTATTGTTCAGGCCAGTCATTGTATCTTTTGCTGAAAGACCAAAAAATCTTTCCTCCATCTCTATAATTCTTTTAAATCTGCTTTTTTCTTTTGATATGAAATCTATTCCCATATCTTTAAGATTACCAGCAAATTTTTTTTCAATTTTAGATAATTGCATTGTTGACTTGACACATGCAATTGTTGCAGCTATTGCAGTTCCAATTGATGCTAAAGCTATAATGCGATCTGAAGATTGTTTCTTAGTACTAAACTCAGCAGTATCTGAATTAATAACAGATGCTTTAAAAGGTACATGATTCTTTTTTTCAGAAGTAATTTGCTGCTGACTAATATTTTGAAGATCAAATGAAGATTTCATTAAATATTACCATGTTTAATTTGTATATATATTTTAAAAAACAATTTCTATTGATTTATTTACAAATTAAGGAGTCATTATTAAGTTTTATTAATTCGAAATCATTTACAGATAGATTTATTCAAATTTATAAATCAGAAAAAGGATTCTATTAAAGACAAAAATAACTTATAATATCCATATCATTGATTCCAAAGTTATAATGGCAGGAGTTTCAATATATGAAAAAAATAAATTTAGCTATTTTTATTGCATTAGCTATAATCGGATGTTGTAACATTTCCTTAAATGCAATGTCACCGACCGATTCAACCAATAATAATTACTTAAAAAATCATGGTCATTCACCTGAAATGATAAGAATTATTGATATGCAAAAAGACCGCATAGAGCAAAAAGCTGTTCCGACAGAAGAACCTAATTTAAAAAATACAGTTTGGAACAGTAAACCAATAAAAGCCTTAAAACATATGTTCAGAATGTCAGATGTTACAATGAGTACTGACTTCGGAAATGAAAAAATTAAGTTTTAAATGCTAAGACTGATGCATAATTACCAAAATGCAGCGGTCTCATGTTGTAAGATACACATAAAAAACCGCTTTTAGCGGTTTTTTATTACTTTTTCTGACTTATATTTGTCAATGGAACTGCAAAGTTAATCTTTGAAGCACTATCTTTAGATAGCGAATAAATTGGCGAAGCAAATATCCCAATCAACAAAACTGCTGCAACCGTGCCAGCCAGTACCACATTTAATGATAAAGAAGGCTTGATTATATCCTCATTAAATTCAGAAACAGCCGGTTTTAATATCATTGCAGCTATAATTCGTAAATAATAATAAACGCCGATTACTGTATTAATAAGAGCTATAATTAATATCCACAAATAATTTTCAATTCCCGCAAGCGCAATTGACTGAAACAGGAAAAATTTACCAAAGAAACCTGCAGTAAAAGGTATTCCTGCAAGAGAAAGCAGACATATTGTAAATCCAAATGCAAGTAACGGTTTTTTGGTTACCAGCCCATCAAATGCATCTATCGAATCTTTTCCAGTTTTATTGATAAATATTTCAATAGCTGCCCATGTACCAAAATTCATAAAGAGATAAGCAATAAGATAAAATATCATACTTGCAACTCCTAGCTTTGTTGAAACTGCTAGACCGGTTAAAATATAACCTGATTGGGCAATTGAACTATATGCCATAAGTCTTCGAATATTTGTCTGATTCACAGCCACTAAATTACCTATTGTCATTGTTGCTATGGCAATAATAGCAATACTAAAGCTCCAAATAGGCAAACTTGCAAATATCTGACTTAAAAATCTTATAATTACAGCAAATCCTGCTATTTTTGAAACTACCGATAAAAAAGCTGTTACAGGAACAGGAGCACCTTCATATATATCGGGAGCCCACATATGAAAAGGAACAGCGGCAATTTTATAACAAAACCCACCCATTACAAATAAAAAGCTGAGAATTAAAACAAGATTGACATTATATCTGGATAAATATTCCGCTATACTGACAACGTTTGTCTGGCCTGTTATACCGTAAATAAATGAAAAACCGTAAAGAAACACTGCTGAAGAAGCAGCTCCTATTACAAGATATTTTAAAGCGGCTTCATTGCTTAA
>JAQVCB010000087.1 GCA_028689995.1 Candidatus Gastranaerophilales bacterium | reverse complement strand
CTTTATTATCAGATGACGGCAATGACATAACACAACAGATAATAGAAAATATAAAAGATAATTTATCTCAGAATAAGGATTTAGCAAATCAGGTAGATGCAGATTTATTAAAGTATGTTAACATTGACAAGTTACAGAAAGCGCTTCAAGGTACGGAAGAAGGATTGGCAGAGATAATTGAATATTCGATAAAAATCAAAGAGATAAGCAAAGATACAACTTTAAGCCAGTCACTTGCTATGGTAAAAGAAGTTTTTGATAATATGAAACAAATAATAGATGTATTACAAAAATTTGCAATAATAGAAAACCCGTCAAACAACAATACTCCTGTATCAACTGATAATGTAGTATTAGAATTTTTAAATGCTGAAACCAAAGATATAGTAACATCATTAGTTTCATTAGCCGATGCAAAAGAAGGGAAAATTACATCGGATGTTTTAAATTTACATTCTTTACAAAAACTTCCTGCTTATGCAAAATTAAAAGATTTCTTTGCAAATAATAAGAAGATAGCTTTATCATTATCTAAGGTATTCCATAATAAAGGATATTACGAGCCATTAATCCCAACAATAGAAGATAAAAACGGTTCAACTATAGATACAAGATTATTCGACCAGACATATACAAGAAAAGGTGAAACACGAGAAGCAGCAATAAAAAGAGCAAATGAAATGTTGAATTGTCTTAAAGACGAAATGAGACAGACAATATCAGACAGATACAGTAAACCTGATAAAAGTTTCAAGATAGCGGTAAAAGATATCAAGACAGAAAAAATAGAAGAATTTTTTAAATTGGCAGGCAAAGAGCTTTCAAAAGAAACGATAGAAAGTTTATTGCAGAAAGAAAATGCAGTAATAGGAAACACATTGCAGGTGCCATGGGAATATTTAGTAGATGATGCAGAAAAGTACACAACAGAAGAAGCAAAAAATATCAGAAAACAATTTCTAATAGATAAACAAATTGACGGAGCAATTGTAACTTTGTCAGTTATCACTTATGCAAGACAATTAGGAAACAGTGATAAAGAAAATGAACAAAAACAAGCAACTAATATAAAATATATGTTAAGTTTGATACATGCAGGATGGTCAGCAAATAACTCTTGGTCAAACTTGGCATTGTTAAAATATCCAAGCACAAAAGAACAGGAACAGCTTACAGAAAAAGACGGCTTTTTATCAAGAGAAGAAATTTTAAAAGATTGGGAATATTTAAGAGCTGTTACCGAACTTTTCGGCTTACAGCAGGATGATGCTGTAATTTCAAAATTATATTCAAACGGTATTACCTCATATGAAACAGCTAAAACACAAACAGCATCTGCCGAAAGAGTAAGTAAAGAAGATAAAAAAACAATTTTTGATTTTTTTGTCGACCAATTCAGTCATGTTTTAAAATTTATGAAATCTTTATCGGATATTAAAGTCGGCAATATCACAGAAGATGTTTTAAAAACACATTCTTTACAAGAACTTGATATATATAAATCATTAAAGAAACTTTTAAATAGTAATTTGGAAACAGCTTTATCATTAGCAAAAGTATTTCATAATAAGGGCTATTATGAACCGTTGGTGTCTGCAATAAAAGATACAAAAAACACAACAATAGATACAAGATTATTTGATATTTCATATTTAAGACAAACAGAAACAGCTGAAGAAGCCGTAAAGAGAGTTGAAAATCTGCTTACTTGTTTAACTGATGATATGAGAAGTACGATAGAAGGCAGATACACTAAGCCTGATAAAAGTTTTAAGATAGCGGTAAAAGATATTAAGGCAGATAAGAGAGAGTATTTTTTTGAACTCGCAGGCAAAGAACTTTCAAAAGAAACGATAGAAAGTTTATTGCAGAAAGAAGGTACAGTAATAGGAAACACATTGCAGGTGCCATGGGAATATTTAGTAGATGATGCAGAACAGTACGGGACATCTGAAGCCCAAAATATCAGAAAACAATTTTTAATAGATAAACAGATAGATGGAGTTATAGTTGCAATGGTAGCTATTATGAGTGTGGAACAGCTGTATGAATTAGCAAATAGTGATGTTTCAGCAATGAATGAAAAGGAAATAAAAAAAGTAGAAGCGGCAAAAGAAAAATTAAAAACTATAGATATTAAGTATGTATTAAGTTTGATACATGCAGGATGGTCAGCAAATAATTCCTGGTCAAATTTGGCATTTTTAAAATATCCGAGTACAAAAGAACAAGAAAAACTTACAGAAAAAGACGGTTTCTTGTCCAGAGAAGAAATTTTAAAAGACGGAGAATATTTTGAAGCTGTAATCAATGCATTAAATCTTAATAACAGACCGGCAATAAAAAATTTATCTTCACAGTGGAAAAATGTAAAGGAAGGCGCATCTTTATTTGACCAAACATCTGAACCGGAAGCAAGTCCTGTTGATGTTTCGGAAGTAAGTTCAGAAAAACAGAATAATACAGAGTTGCAGCAACAACAATTTACAATGGATTGGCTTTCTGATTTACTGGATTTTTTCCGAATAACAGAGTTTGAAAAAAGACAAAAATGGATAAATACGATAGAGAATCCAATAATGATAATAGGGGTATTTATTCCGGTGATACAAAGATGGTTTATAAAACAACATAAGAATAAATCTCCAGAATCAGTGCGACAAGGGATTAATGAGATATTGCAACAAGCAGGTTTGATAACCATTGATCTTATACCGACAATGGGTTTAATAAAAATGCTTACAAGTAAAACTGTTCGTCGATCCCTTTCAGGAGTACATGCTATTTGGAATAAAATAAATGGGACTGATAATATTATAGTTGTCAATATTGATGATATTTTGAATAAATTGGCAATAATATTCCCAACCGGTTATAAATTTCCTAATGATTTCAAAGAAAAAGTGAAAATGTTAATGATGACGGAATCAAGATATCCTACTGATACAAAAGATATTTTTATAGATAGAATAGTAGAAAAATTGTTAAAAGAAATAGTTGAAATGGATATTTTCAATGATATAACAATATTAAAAAATGGAACTGGTTTATCAGAAATTTCTGAAGATGCATTAAAGATAACAAGTATAAAAGATAGCGGGATAAAGATACCTGAAATAAGTCAGGAGACAGTAAAAGGTTATGCAAGCAAAGAAAACAGAGAAAAATTAGCTGATGTAGTAAAAGGAGCAATAGAAGGTTTAGGAGATAAAAAAGTTGGTGAATATCTGAAGGCAGACAGAAAGTATAATGTAACGAATGTTGAATTAAAATCATTTGTACAGAAGACAATACATACAGGAGTAAAGAAAGAAGGGCTTGCGGTATTAGACATAATAATAAATATAGATGGCAGTATAGACATACAGTTTGGAGATAAGTGGCATGATGCTAACAGAATAAAATTAGGTAAAGAGATAAACAGCAGAGCAGATATAGAAAAATATGTAAGAAGCCAGTACGAAGATAAATTTGCAGTGAAATATTATGCAGATGAAGTAGAGAAAGTAATAAGAGAATTATTAGGTGAAGATTATCTATCAGCAATAAGTCAGACAAACACTTTGTCGGAAATTTCTGAAGATGCATTAAAGATAACAAGTATAAAAGAAAGAGGGATAACGGTACCTGAAATAAGACAGGGGACAATAAAAGGTTATGCAAGCAAAGAAAACAGAGAAAAATTAGCTGATGTAGTAAAAGGAGCAATAGAAGGTTTAGGAAATAAAAAAGTTGGCGAATATGTAAGATACGGCAGAAAATATAATGTAACAAACATTGATACAGAATCTTTTGTACAGAAGACAATACACATAGGAATAAAAAAAGCAGGCTTTGATGTACTGAATATAACAGTAAATGATGACGGCAGTATAGATGTTCATTTTGCCACTAAATTTAACGACGAACAAACACTTAAATTGGGAAAAGGCATAGGCTCTGCATATGATATAGAAAGATATGTGAGGAACTTCTATGATGATGAAACGGTCGTAAAATATTATGTTAATGAAGTTGAAGAAATAATAATAGATTTATTAACCGAGAGAATAAAAAACACATCCTCTTTTATCAGAGATCAAAAATTATCAGACAGCCGGATATTGTTTGATTTAACCCAAAATTCGCTTTTAAAAACTTTTTTTTCCGGTTCAATTGATATAACAAAAATCTTCTCGACAACTATCAAAGATTTTCTATTAAGCATCATTCTTCCAAATGACATTTTAAAAGATTTAGAAATAAAACCGGAAAATTTATTGATGCCGAATGAATTAATAAAAGACATCAACGGCAGAAAAGATAAAACAAAAAAAATCAAAAATAATATTGACGAACTTTTAAGAGATCCGAAAATTAAAAAAGCCATGGAAGCGGCATCTTTCGGATTGGATAATTCTAATGTGTTTGACAGAGAGTTTTTGTTGAAAGTGTTTGATTCGTCCATAATGCATGATGCAATCAGAAAGTATATTAACGGAGATAAAAACAGGGAAGAAAAGGCCAAAGACTTTGCAAGATTATACGGATATATCGCTTTTGAAAAAGAATTTTTTGCTGATCCGGCAAACAGTGGAAAAACATTAACTTCTGATTCCGTAATTGAAATATGCAAAGGACATTCATTATCGCTTTCAGCATGGATTCATGTGTGCGACGGCCATTCGCCGTTTATGAATGGGAATGAATTAAAAGGACTTGACAGATATACGACGGAGACTACCGCTTTAGAAGATGCAGTCAGGTTTGAAGATATACATAATATAGAACAAATTATAAAAGACCCAGATGTTATTATTTACGGTAAAAAAGACGGTTTCGGACAGGACAGTATTGTATATATTAAAAATATATCCGGAAAGATATATGTATATGTTGAAAATATCGGGAATACAGAATCTTCCATGAATAAAGCAAAAACATTTTTTGTAATAGATGAAGACAAATATAAGTCAAATCCGATATTACATATTGTTGAGCAAATAACAGGTATTGAAAATACAACAACAGTAGAGAAGGATTATTTAAGACAGCTTGTGATATTAGTGAAAAATGATATTGTTCCAGGTAAATATGGCATTTTGAATCAAAATATAAAAGTCACTGAAAATCAGATAGGTTCATATAAATACTCAAAAGTTGTAATAGCATATAATGATATGTTTGTATCATCTGGAATAATATTTAAAGAAGATGAAAAATTTAATTATTATTTTACTGATACGGAATGTTTCAGATATGATAAGGAATTTTTAAAATGGGAAATAGTTCCGCTTAATGAAGTTTTAGAGGCTGTTGACGAAACAAATTCTCTCAAAACCATCATATTTGAATATTTAAAAAATAAAATGATTCCACACGATATAGAAATAAATTATAGTAAATTAAAATTAGGAGATATCATTTTACCGGATACAAAGGATGGAGTTTTTGGAGTCAAATATGGGCAAAAATATAAATTTTTTAATATGGAAGGAGACTTGGTCGGCGAAATCAGAGAACGGGAATTGCAAAACCTTGACGGAGGGATAACAGGTTTTATTTATAATGACGGAGTTTTTATTGTTAAGTTAAAAGATGGGAAACTACAGCTTGAATATAGGACTATGTTTCAAACAGATTCGCATAAATACATTTATAACGGTGGATTAACGGATAAAACAGATGAAATAATAGAAATTACTCAGAATAGAAAAAATAATATGCTTTATAAATTCGGAGATATGATAAATTCGGTTCCAAAACAACTGTACAAAGTAGAATATGGACAGCTTTTCAAGTTTGAAGGGGAATGGAAAGTATGTAAAGATAAAGAAGGGAAAAATGTTAATTTGTCGAATAAGGGTACTGCTGTAATATCCGTATTTAACAGTCATATAGAAGAATTACAATTGGTAAATATGGTTATTGCCCAGATAAATCAAATACAAAACAATGTTTTTGTTTATCCTGTTATTGATGTCGTTGATGGGAAAGATTATGTGCGTGATTTGATTGTATTAGACAATGATAAAATACTATATAAAAATAAGCCGTATCAAATATCAAATATGCAGCCTTATAAACAAGCAGACTTTAAAGCGATTGATAAAAACATTGTTATTATGCATTGTGACGGCATGGAAAAAGGGATCTTTTGTGCAGGTTATTTATATACGGATGAAGGAATATTAAATAAACAATATAAATATATTTTTCATAGAGGCAGATTAATTATACAAGACGTCAACGGGGAAATGGTGGCGTATTGCAAGAACGGTATAACAAATTTTGAAGCCGGTTATAAGTTTTTAATTTTTGGTAAAAAGATAATAATCAAAAATTCAAAGCTTAAAGTGTTGTTTTCAATATTTGTAGCTCCGTTCAGAGAAAAAAAAGAAATAGACAGAATATATAATGGAGAAATAGGAAAAGAAGATTTTTTGATTAAGCACAAGGATTATAGGGATGGGGGAAAGGAAACTCGAGAAAGATATGAATCAAGACTGACTAAACTGTTAAATATAATGGGGAGGTTTGCAGGATTTGCTTTGATGATGAGTTTTACAAATATTGCTATTCATATGTTCCTAAATATTCAAGCGCTAATAACAGACTCTGTTTTATTAACAAAAACAGATGATTATACACAATATCTGAGCAAATTAAATTTTGATAAAGAATCTTTTGAATACAACGACGGAGATGTAAAACTCATATTGCTTGAAATGCCTGACGGCAATAATTATGCCGTTAATATAATACATTGCGGAAGATATCATATGATGGGTCTTGAAAAGGAAAATGAGTCTGCTGCTGTTTCAGGATTTGGAAATGCGTTATCATCACAAGACACAGAAAAATTATTTGGATTGAAAATACAAATCAGAGAAAATGGCAAATGGACAGACCTTACAAAAAAAGCATCGCAATACAAAGCTGATAAGTTGAGAATTATTCGTACAAAAAATTATCAAGCAAAAACAAAATTAAGTGTTGTTAACCCGACTGATGTAAGCTATAAACCTGCCGGAAAGCAATTGTCGCAGAGTCAGTCTGATGAAAGTCAGGCTGCAATAAAAAATATAACAAATACGAATGAAAGAAGAACTGTTTATTTAGAAGATATTAATTCAGATTCTGAATCTTTTGAAAATAATATTATACAAGCTGTAGACAATCATGATTTATTAGTAATATATCCTTTAAAAAATAACATTAATTCAGAACAGCTTTCAACTGGAGAATTGTTTGATGCATATAATTTTATACTTCACAGAATTGGAGATTTCTCAAGAGTTATAAGCTCGTTATTGATGTCTAAATACGGTTTTAAAACAACTACACAATTCTTCTTTGCGGAGATTTTAAAAAATGCGTTTATCCATGGCAATAAATTGAAAACAAATTTGCCTATATATATTGATTTTACGGGTAATCAGATTAAGATTTATAATTCTGTTGATCCAAAAATAGAAAGTACGCAAAGAGAAAGATTTGTTTTTACGGCAACGGGCGGCTCAGGATTTAAATCAGGAATAAATTTTATGCAGATTGGCAAAAAATCAGGAGAAGAGCAAAAGAAGCTGATGCGTGAGTTTTCTCTTTTGGGATATTCGGATAATCTTGATATGTTGAATTACTCGTCAAATCCGGAAGTTAAGAGTGACGGGAAGGTTTTTTATGAAGCCGTTATAAATATAGATGTTTCACAGCCTTCTTTTACTGATGTTGCAAAGACATCAGAAAATATGCGTCCTTACGAACGCATGGCTGAAAGTTCAAACAAGGCGGATTTGGCTGAAGAGATATTCAATGATTTGATAGGTTTTGCTTATTTCGAAAATGCCGGCGCTAAGACAGAAGAAGAAATACATAAATTTTATAATGGAATAATAGTAAAAGAAGTTAATAATTATTTTAACACATTATCTTTAGAACAAAGAAAAAAATACATAGACAAAAACAAAGAAAAAACAAAAGAATTATTTGATAAAGATAAAAGTAAAATCGCAAAAGAAATTGAAAAAAAAGTACTAATGACAAAAGACGGACTTGAACAGTTTGTCAGAGCAAAAGGATATGATGCAGGCAAAGGATATATACAAAAGATAATATCCGATATTACATCAAAAGGCTTGTTTTTATCTCCTGAAGACATAATAAAAAGAGTTCAGGCGGGAGAAGAAAACCTTTTAAGATTCAGTCTTCTTCAAAATACCGTAGGTATTGACGGAATAGATGACGAATTGGGAGAGTTTGTTCTTGCAAATGCAGGTTTGACATTGGAAGAATTTAAAGAAAAAGCCGATAAAGAATACGGCACCATAAATGATAAATCATGGAATCTTGAACTGAAAAAATATGAGCAGGAAAATTCCCTTTCAGGCGAAAATAAACTTTCTCCGGGTGAAGAGATGCATGAAGCATCAAATAAAGCCGCTGTTACCGAACAGATATTTGAAAATCTTATAGGCAGCGACGCTTTGGAAACTGAAGATGAAGACCTTCAGGATGAAATGTTGATTTTTTTCAATGAAATAATAATGGAAGCAGTTAACGATTATTTTGAAAGTATGTCTGTCAGTCAGAGACGCAAATATCTCGACACGGCTTCATTTGATAAAGTTAAAGGGAAAATAGCAAAAAATCTTGAAACTGAAATACTCGGCACTTATGAAGGTCTGGAACAATTTATAAAAGCAAAAGGATATGATGCGGGGCAGAATTATATACAAAATTTAATTACAAATATAGTTAACGGAAAATTTGTCATGTCGCCTGTAGAAATAATTGCGAAAATTGAACAAAAACGCGAAAATCTTTTAAGATTTAATATGGTGCAGAAAACAATAGGTATTACCGGCGAAGAAACAAATAATAATATCGCAAAATTTGTATTGCAAAATTCTTCTTTGCCTATTGAAGAATTCAAAGTAAAAGCCGATAAAGAATTCAGAGGCATTAATGAAGACCTTTGGAATAAAGAACTTAAAAAATATATGCAGATAAAAGCAGGGATGCTGCCTGACCTTGAATTTCCTGAATACGGATTATCTCAGCAGGAAATTTCAGACATCTCTCAAATTGCCTCAAAAAGCAAATCGTATCAGGAGTTTATTTCATCTGTCGGCGCAAAATACGGCAAAAAAACTCTCGGTATTTCCAGAACAAGACAAGGCCGTTATGCGAAAGGATACTATAATAAAAAACACGATGTTTCCGTTGAATTCGGAGACTGCGACGGTGTTACAGGCACTTGGGCTCAGTTAAACGATCAGGATAATGGCATCATCGATTACGGCAGTCAGGATATTAAATTCCATATCAGCGCAAGTCCTGAAAATGCAAAAGAAATATATGATTTGGTAAGACCTGTGCTTGATAAATATAATATGACTTTTAAAGTTGCCGTAAATACAGAAAAACTTCAATCGCTGAAAAAAACTCAGGTTGGAAAATTTATTACAATATATCTTCCTGAAGCAGAGTCATTACAGGTATTGGTTGATTTAGGACTGGAACTTGATGCTGTATTGTCTTCTTATAATAAGAGAAATAAATCCCCGGAAATTTTAAATGAAATAAAATTAGGCTCAAGCGGAATATTAACCGTAAGAGACGAAGCTATGAAAAGAGGGGTTGAAATAGACAAACAGACAAGAGCATTGCAGTTTACGGATTTCTTTAATAAATCAAAAACCGAACTGGTCAAAATCTGGGATACAAGAACAGAATCTAAAGCGGTAACGGCTGAATATAATACACAGTCTGTAAAAAAAGCATTGGATAAAATGGGAGTTATACTTCCGCCGGAATATAATTTAGACAAATTTGTATCAGGCGAAACAATAAGATTAGATCTTCCGCCTGAAGAGTGGGCAGAAGGAGTTGCAGGTAAATTAAAATCAAAGTTAGGACTGCAAGGTATTGAAAATCAGCCTGTTCAAAGTCCGAAAGCAACAAAACAGGTTATGAGACCTGAAGTTCGTTTTGAGTTAATTGAAGAAATTGAACAAGGACTTAACGATATGGGCATTTCATGGGCTTTGGGACCTGAAAATATCGATGCTACTATGGAACTTATCACGCAGGAAATGCTCAATTCAGACAAACCTGTCGGAGACATGATAAACAGTGTAGCCGGTAAGCTTGATGCAAAAAGGTACGGAGCTGATGAAGAAATTGATTTTATGAAAATGTTTGAAGAAGAGTTTGCTAATATAGGAAAGAAAAAAACTGATAATAAAACATCTTCTACCGAATCGTTAATTAAAGAAAGCATTAATCCTATATCTTTAATTACCAGAACTGCCGTAAAAATAGTTACAGCAAAAGAGATAAGCGACGAACTTGCAGAAAAGATATTAGAAGATAAAATAAATTATGATATCAAATCAAATTTAATAATTATTGACAGTAATGAACAAGCTCAAAAACTTAGAGAGCAGGGTTTTAATGTTGCAAGTGTAAGAATTGCAGACAGTAAAGAAATTAAACGAGGCAAAAAAGGAATAGTTATAGGCGAAATAGACGGCAAACAAATAA
>JAQVCB010000010.1 GCA_028689995.1 Candidatus Gastranaerophilales bacterium | reverse complement strand
TTTTGCCTTGAATTCTGGTGTGTACTGTTTAAATTTTCCACTCATTTTTTTTCCTTTCGTTTCTTCTATTTTACCGAAAGGAAATACTTTCTACTTTTTCCTGTCCGATTTTCTCAGGACATTATAGATTTCATTAATTTTAACATTCCTGAGTTAAAGAATTCTTTAACTTCCGAAACTGAATAACCTGATATAGCAGAAATTTTATCATCAGGATAATCTTTAAATTTATTCGTTAATACCAGTTTTTCCTGAGGTAACAATTTTCTATCAGATAATTCCCGAATATCCCTAATTAGAGCATCTTTTTCAACGCGTCTCAGCTTATTTATAAAGCTAGTTAATTCATATTCTGAAATTTTAGTATTTGATTTTGGAATAGGATAATTTTGTTTTGCAAGGTTATTGCTGTCTGTTCTAAGGGAAACCGGTTTTATTTCAGGATTATTAACTTTCAATTTTTCTAATACTTCGGCAATTTCAGGATTTTTTTCTAATTCTGACAATGCTGATAAGATATCTTTTCTAACAGTTTTTTCTGTAAGTTTTACAGCATTTTCTTGTTTACTATAGAGAGCTATTGTATACATACTCAGATCATGAAGCAACCATTGTTGCATTAATTTTCTTTCTTCTTCGGAGGGTAGTTGATTGATATATTTTTTTAACTTTTGTGTTCCTACAATAGTTTTAAGATTAATTCTGGCTTCTTTAAAATCAATATTTTCAAGAGGGTTAACTTGTATTGGTAATTTTTCATTCAGCTTTTTACCTTCAGATAAAAATTCAGGGTAAGATTCATCTGCTTTAAATTTTTTGTAAGCAGACTCTATAAGATAAGTTACTTTTTTTTCTGTTAATTTAGTTTCTGAATTTTTTGAAAGCCAGGCAATGTAATAGATACTTCTATTTTCCATAAGCCATTTTGTCATTGTATCTTTTTCATCATCAGGCAAATGCCTGAATAAATTCACCAGATTTTCTTTAGAAATAAACTTAAGTTCATTTTTTGCAGACTTTAGACTAATATTGGCTAAAAAAGGAACAGTGTTTGCTCTTATATTTTGAGAATTCGGTATTTTAAAGCATTTTTGACTGGAAGATATTTCTGTTTGTGTAGAATTATCTGTTAAAGATCTTCTTTGCGCTGGTAAAGGCAGTTTATTTGAAAGAAAATTTATTTCCATAATCTTTTATTACCTTTTTTAGTTAGTTATTAAATTAAAAAACAATTAAGGTAAAAAAATTGATAGAAGTGGTCTTAAAAATCCAGATTTTTTTAAATTTGAGGCTTTTGATTGAATTTGTAAAGTAATTAAAAAAATATAAAAATAAAAAACTTGCAATTTATGAACATTTGTTCATAATAATATATGTAGTTAAAAATAATAGTTAAAACTTAATCTGGTAGAAAATGATTACTCAAAAGCAAAAAGATTTCTTAGAAAAATTAAAAGACAAATATGGTAGAGAACCTCTACCAAGTTTTGAAAAAATATGCGAGGATCTTGGATTTAAATCCAAAAATTCTATCTGGCAGTATTTCAAAAAGCTTCTGGAATATGGTCATGTTAAAGAACGTGACAATAGGTTTTTTTTGGATCAAGGCTGTTTTGGAATTCCTTATTTTCAGTCAGGAGTAAAAGCCGGATTTCCTTCACCGGCAGAAGATTGTATGGATGAAACTCTTTCGTTTGACACTATGCTTGTTAAAAATCCTGCCTCGACCTTTTGTATAAGAGTATCAGGGGATTCGATGATAGATGCAGGTATTCATGAAAATGATATTGTAATTGTTCAAAAAGGTCGTGAAGTTCAAAATGGTGATATTGTAATAGCTTTCGTCGATGGAGAATTTACGGTTAAGTATTACAAAAAACACAAGGGTGAAATTTTGCTTGAGCCCGCAAATAAAAATTATCCGGTGATTAAAGCAAAGCAGGAACTGCAAATATTCGGCATTGTGACCGGAGTAGTACGGCAATTAAAGATTTAACTTATTCACATTCCTCCCCAGCCCCTTTTGAAAGGGGCTTCTATTTTTCAGAAAGTAGGATGGGCATACTTGCCCATCAACGACAATCTTGTTCTACGGTTTTCTTTTTCAGAAAGGAATTTAAATGGATTCAAAAGCTATTGCGTTGGTGGATTGTGATTCATTTTTTGCTTCATGTGAACAATTCAGAAATCCTTGTTTGCTGAATAAACCTGTTTGTGTTTTAAGCAATAACGATGGTTGTGTTGTTGCAAGATCAAAAGAAGCTAAAATGTTAGGTATAAAAATGGGAATGCCCGCATTTCAGGCGAAAAAGCTTTTTCCGCAAGCACATTATATATCCGGTGATTTAAAATTTTATGGCGAAATTTCTGCAAGAGTTATGAATATTTTGATGGAAATCAGTCCTCTTATTGAAATTTATTCAATAGATGAAGCATTTTTAGATCTGACTGGGCTTAGGAAACTTTACCGCAGGTCGTATCTTGAAATAGCGGCATTTATAAGGCAGGATGTAAAAAACAAAGTCGGTGTCCCCGTATCAGTAGGAGTAAGTCTGACTAAGACGCTTGCAAAGCTTGCAACAGAGAGAGCTAAAAAGCAGGATGGTTTTTATACAATAGAGTTCAGAGATATTAATAATGAACTTAAAATGACAGAACTGATTGATATATGGGGTATTGGGATTAACACAGCCGCACTTTTAAATAAATTCGGCATTTATACAGCTTACGATTTTATAGGGCAGAATGAAAGCTGGATAAAAAAGATTTTGGGAAAAAAAGGACTTGAATTAAAATTGGAATTATTGGGAGAAAGCGTTTATCCCATTTCAGATGAGCAGGTAATGCCAAAATCCATACAAAAAACATGCTCTTTTCAAAGTTTTACTTCAGATGCGCAGTATATAAAGAATTCACTGCATTATCATGCTCATAGAGCTTGCAAAAAACTAAGAAAATTGGGGCTTAAAGCTCAAACAGTAGGAATTATGCTTAGAACAAAAGATTTTAGGGTTTTTTACGCAAAACATGTACTTATAAATCCGACGGACTGGGAATTTGAAATTTTTGAAGCCGTAAATGAAGTCTTTGAAAAAATTTATTGCCTTGATACTATATACAGAAGTTCAGGCATAATTTTTGAAAATTTAACCAAAATATCTCAGCTTTCGCTTTTTAATTCTGTTGAAAATCAAGCTAAACAATGCAGTTTGATGAAAACATGGGATAAACTTGAAGCAAAATATGGGCGAAATATAATTCAGGCTGGATTTTAAAATAATTGATAGGAGATCTTGCAGTAAATTCGTAAAAACCTTGCAAAATAAGGTATTTAGGAAATATAAATTAAAAAAGTATTATACTGAAAATTTCAAGATTGAACCGTAAATTTTTTTAATTCGCTCTTGAATAACGTTTGATATAAAAGACTTTTATCTTTGCAATCGCTCACCCCGCAAGGGGGAACAAAAAATTTGCTGTATTTACCGCTCATTACTGACTCTAATAAACTATTTTAAAGCTCCTATTTTGCTTAAACTTACACTCTGATTGTAGTTTTATTAATTTAAATTTGTTAATAAGGAGATAAATAAAAGAGAAACTTAGCGCTAAACTGAAGTAAAGATGAGTTGGAAGGTTGGGCAAGGAGCATAAGTTTAAGCAAAATCTCCGCAAGAAAACAGTTTAAAGAGTCAATATATGAGCTTTTGATTATTTTTATTAGATTTTCTTTTGAATGATTCCTGTATGCGCTAAATTTGTTACTGTTCTATAATGAATTCGTCTTCTTCTTTGATAGGGATATTTTCTATTTTTTCATAGATATAAGCTGCTATTAATCCGCAAAAAGCATTAAAAAGTGCGCTTAGTAATGCCATAAAGAAAACAAGCATTATCATAACAAATATACTATAGCTTGTAACTATAAAAGAACTTAGGATATTTCCTCCTGCTTTGGATAATGGACTAAAAATAAGACTAAGAATATATGAAGCAGGTAGATAAACGAGAGATGCAGTAATAAGTGAAATAAATCCTGAAATAGCTCCAATCATGGCACCGTCTTGAAGAGACAGTACACCGATAAAGGAATTTTTCTTAAGATAAAATATAATACCAGCACCAACAACGGTAAATAATATAAAGCATGAAAAACTGTTTATGAAAGGTATAAGTAGAATTACACCTAATATTGCTCCTGTTATAGCCCCCAGCGTAAGAGATGATTTTATAAGCATTAATTTTCCTCCACGTATATATTATTTTAAGGCATTTTTTTGAAAGTTACTTCGTATCATCCCGAAATTGTTTCAGGATCTTGTAATGTCCGAGATTCTGAAATAAATTCAGAATGAAACACTACGTAAAATTTTTTCCTGTTTCTTTAATACAATAATAGCAGTAGTTTAATTTTTTTGATATATCAGGAGAAAAATTCTTATAAAGTGATCTCCAAAGTTTCAAATTTAAAAATATGAAACTTTGGAGATCACGACATTAAAAAAGTGAGAAATGTCGGAAATGAAGAGTTTTCGACGTTTTGATATTTGCCGATAGAAGTGTGGCCGAAAATTAAATTTTCGGCCACAGAATATTTTTTTAACCAAATAGTTTCTATTTTAAGACTGATGCATAATTACCAAAATATCGTTTTTTTAAATCCAGCCTACTGTCGTTACGACCGGACAAAGTACTGAATGAGTTTTTAAAAGTAAAACTCATCGTTTCACTTTTAGCGCTCCAGCCTCACTTGCTTTGCACGGCTTTTGCTTTTACAAAGTTCGACCGCAAATTTTAACTTTTTAACAAAAATTATAGTTATGCAGCGGTCTCATTTTATATTTTACGGATAATTTCACCTGTACTTGCTGCAGCCAGAGTCACTGAAAATCCGTATGTGATTAAATTAATACCAACTAAAAGTCCTAATGCCCACATTGCAGAGTAAGGAAGCCCGCTTATAATTAAAACAGCAAGAATAAAAGTGATAATACCGCTTAATAGTAGCATATTCCAATATTTATTTTCTTTGGACTGCAATGCCATTACAACTGAAGCTGCACCGTCAACAAGGAAATATATTGCAAGTACAATTGTCATTAAATAGATGCCTTTTATAGGATTTGATAAAAGATATAAACCGGCTAAAGCAGCTATAATACCGGAAGACATAGATAGCCAGAAGTATTTTATTTCATTTTTGAGTTTCATTGTTCTGAAAAATTTGTAAATACCGCCTATTAGAAGAACAAAACCAATGACTAATCCAGCTCCCAGGGTTGTAAACTGTGGTAAGGAAATTGCGAAAGTTCCTAAAATAATTAACAGAATTCCTTCAATTAAATAGATGTTTGAATTTTTTTGTATAGTATCCATAATTTATCTCCTTATGTTTAAAAGAGTTTTTATTTATTTTAGGGTATTTATTTTTTAAAAACATTGATAAAACAGCTTACGAAGATTTATTAATAGACTGTAATACCATACGAGAATAACTTTATTATTCAAATAAACAGACAAGTTGTTTTTATAAAGTAATTTATAAGTAAAATACTCTTTTTAAATATATTATCAATATTGCATTGAAAATTTATCATTTTATGTCTAATATATAAGTAGACATTATTATTAGTTTATTAAATAATGTATATGTTTACGAAATATTTACGGAAAAGAGAATTTCATGTTTAACGAAAATTTTGAAGATCAGCAATTGCAATGTGCAGATTGTGGGCAGACATTTGTGTTTAGTGCAGAAGACCAGGAGTTTTACCAGCAAAGAGGTTTTTCAAACCCAAAAAGATGTCCTGTTTGCAGAGCAAATAGAAAAATGAGTGATTCAAGAGGCGGTAGAGGCGGCAGACCACAAAGTAGAGGTGGCGGCGGTTATAACAAACCTCAATATAAAGTAATTTGTAGTGCATGTGGAATTGAAACCACAGTTCCATTTGAACCAAGAAGCGATAAACCTGTATTTTGCTCAGATTGTTATAGAAATCAATATTAAGGAAAGAATTTTGGCTAAAAATAATCAAAAAAAAGAAAAGGCTGAACGTAATAAAATATACGCTAATAAATACAGAAAAAGATCAGGTAGTAAATTTGGGAATAGAAGAAGTAGTAGTACCGATAACAACAAATAACCTATTCATATAGATGTATTTAATAATATATTTTACGTAAAGCAAATTTCTAAATATAAAATGAAAATGTAATAGAGTATGTACTCTTTTATAAAAGTAATGTAGCTCCTGGAAAACTACCGGGAGCTATTTATTGTGGTGATAAAATATACTAAATAAAATTAAAACTAACTATTTGAAAAATTTTATGCGATATATTAATAATTTCACTATCAAAGTACTAATTTGTTCATTAAGGGGTAATTATAGACACGCAAAAACAGCTTTTAATTTATATACAATATTCTTAAAATATTGTATAATCAAACTATCTGATTAATTTACAATAAGGATTTGCTTTATGTGGAAGAATTCAAGAGAATTAACAATAAATGAAGTAGCAAGAATCCCTTTTTTTAACGATCAATCAGATGAAGACCTTAAAATATTATCGGAAATGCTGGAACTTTATTATTATGATGAAGATAAATATATTTTTAAAGAAGGTGAAGTTCAGGATTCATTGTTTTTTATAATGAATGGTTCTGTAAGAGTATTAAAAAAAACAGAAGATGGCAATAATCAAACACTTGCTCAATTTGAAGCTCCGCAGGTTATAGGAGAAATGGCATTTATTTCACCGGGTACCAGATCAGCAAGTATTATGAGTATTACTGCGGTAACTGCAATAAGATTTGGCTGTTCTTCTTTCGAAAAAATAATTAAAATAAGACCTGAATTAGCAATAAATATTCTTAGAAAAGCTGGAAGTACAGTCAGTACAAGACTTAAAAAAGCCAACAAAACTTATCTAAAAGCAATTCACGAAACTGAAAACCATTCATAACAGTTAAGTATCAGTAAATTTAATGAGATTTGGAAAGAGAAAGTTTATGAAAAAGATTGAAGAGTTACTTAATAAAGGATCAGAACACTTAGAAAAAGGCGAATACGATCTTGCTATTGAAAGTATAAATAAAGCTATTGCAATTAAACCTGATAATAATTTACCATATTACCATTTAGGTCAGGCATATTATATGAAAGCTGAATATGATTCAGCTATAGAAAGTATTCAGAGGGCTTTATCAATTAATTCTCAGGATTCTTATGCATATAATGCGCTGGGTCGAATTTATCAGGATAAAAAAGACTATGATCTTGCTATCGAAAATTACAAAAAAGCTATTGTTATCAATCCAAATAATAGTTGGGCTTATTATAATATGGGTTATGTTTACTATTCAAAAAGTGAATATGATTCTGCTATTGAAAGTATCAATAAAGCTATCGCAATAAAATCAGATGATTCATATTCTTTTAATGCTTTAGGTCTTATTTATTTTAAGAAAACTGAATATGAGCCTGCTATTGAAAAATACAAAAAAGCTATTGATCTAGATCCAAATAATAGTTGGGCTTATTATAATTTGGGTAAAGTCTATGTAATTAAAGGCGAATATGATCTTGCTATTGAGAATTTTAATTCAGCACTAGAAATTAAACCGAATGATTCTTATACATTTAATTCTTTAGGACTAACTTATCTTAATCAAGGTAAATATGATCTTGCTATCGATGCTTATAATAAAGCTATTGCGATTAGACCCGATAACAATTGGTCATACTACCGTCTGGGTCAGGCATATTATATGAAAGCTGAGTATATTTTAGCTATAGAAAATATGCAAAAAGCTTTATCAATTAATTCTCAGGATTCTTATGCTTATAATGCATTGGGTCGTATTTATCAGGATAAAAAAGACTATGATCTTGCTATCGAAAATTACAAAAAAGCTATTGAATTCGATTCAAATAATAACTGGGCTTATTATAATATGGGTTATGTTTATTATTCAAAAAGTGAATATGATCTTGCTATTGAAAGTATAACTAAAGCTATTGCAATAAAATCAGATGATTCGTATTCGTTTAACGCTTTAGGTCTTGTTTATTTTAAGAAATCCGAGTATGAGCCTGCTATCGAAAATTACAACAAAGCTATTACCCTTGATCCAAATAATAGCTGGGCTTATTATAATTTGGGTGAAGTTTATGCAATTAAGGGTGAATGTGATCCGGCTATCGATGCTTATAATAGAGCTATTGCTATTAACTCTGATAACAATTTGTTCCACCGCCGTCTGGGTCAGGCATATTATATGAAAGCTGAGTACATTTTAGCTATAGAAAGTTTGCAAAAAGCTTTGTCAATTAATTCTAAGGATTCTGATGCATATAATGCGCTGGGTCGAATTTATCGTGATAAAAAAGATTATGATCTTGCTATTGAAAATTACAAAAAAGCTATTGAATTCGATTCAAATAATAACTGGGCTTATTATAATATGGGTTATGTTTACTATGAACAAAGTGAATATGATCTTGCTATTGAAAGTATAAGTAAAGCTATTGCAATAAAATCAGATGATTCATATTCATTTAACGCTTTAGGTCTTATTTATTTTAAAAAAACTGAGTATGAGTTTGCTATAGAAAATTACAACAAAGCTATTACCCTTGATCCAAATAATATCTGGGCTTATTATAATTTGGGTTATGTTTATTATTCAAAAAGTGAATATGATACTGCTATAGAATATATGCAAAAAGTAATTGGTCTTAATTCTGAATATTTTCCTGCTTTTAATGTTCTTGGACATTGTTACAAGGCTAAGGATAATCAAGTTTTGGCTCTGGAAAATTTTACAAAGGTTTTATATATAAATCCTGCTGATCCGGGAGTTAAAGCTGAATTAAGTAAGGTTTACAGTATCCTTTTTTCTAAGAATCAATAAATGAATTATTTTCGATTTTGTTTGTATTATGAGTTAAAGGACGTAATATTTGACAGAATATTCTGACAGATTAAAAATTGATGATGCAATAAAGATTGTAAGACAATATGGTTCTGATGATTTGACCATGTTTCTTGTAGTAGTTAAAATTCATTTTGAAGATTTAAGTAACAGGAATATTCAGGCAATAACATACCGCAGAAGAAGGCAGATCGGATTAGATAATTCATTAAAGTCGGCAGACATTTATTTGATTGCAACTGTGATAATTCATGAATTAACTCATATTAAAATGCATCTTGAGCATAATAAATTTTCGGATGATTACATTTATGCAACTATGTTAGCCCATCCCGTTATTCAAAATAAAAAAGATGCGATTAAAACACTCAAGGATGAAAGGTTTATGAAAAAGTTCATGGGGACTTTATTTAAGGAACAGGAAAACGAATACACCTGTTCAATTCAGGAAGAAATTGATGCCAGGATAAATGAATTAAAATTTTGGACTGATATAAAGACAAAATTTAATCTTCAAAATGCCGACCTGGATTCCTGGCAATTTATATACGAACATCACGGATTTAACGGGATTAAAAATCAAATTAAATTGACTAAAGAATATGCGAATCTTCCTGAATACTCAAGTATTAATGAGCATAAAGCTGTTATTAATTATTTCAGAGAATTCCTTTATAATCTCAAAAATTATAAAAAAATGCCTAATTTCTTTATTAAAAAGAAAGATGTCAAACCATAACCTTTATTATTCAAAAAAACTTAGCACTTTTTTATAAAGTATGTTTATTTATTTTATTTCTATTTACTGTTTAAGAAATTAAGCAGTAAAATTAATTGTGATTAATTAAAAGTGGGTATTATTATGATTAAAGATTTGAATAAAGCGTTAAATTTAATTACTGAAAATGATGACATCGATCCGTTTTTAGCTTCTTTAAAAAAACTTGTTAATACAGATGGGAAGTTTTCAGCAGTTCTCAAAAAGACAGGAATGAGTAAAGAACAGTTGCAGGATATATTGGAAAGTGAAACGGACCTTTATTTTGATGATTTATTAGCCATATTAAGAGCAATCGGTTATAAAATGACCATTGTGCCTGCATCTTAGCCTTCAATATTAATAGGGCATTTATAATAACGCTGGTTTTCATCATAGGTGGGATAGGGATCCCTCCCTACCATTTAAAAAATTCTTTCAAGCGAGATTCTTTTCAGTTCTTTATCGACAGAGGCTACTTTTACTCTGACTTTATCGCCTACTGAAACAATTTCGTGAGGATTTGAAACATACCTGTCACTTAATTTTGAAATATGTATCAATCCGTCCTGATGTACTCCGATATCAACAAAAGCACCGAAGTTAGTGACGTTTGTGATAACCCCTTCAAGCTCCATGCCGATATTAAGATCAGCAATTTCATTGATTTCAGAGCTGAATTGTATGCTGGAAAATACTTTTCTGGGATCCAGTCCGGGTTTTTTAAGTTCGTTAATTATATCTTTTAACGTCATTAAACCTATATCAGTCGTTACATAATTATCCAGTCTGATTTTTGAAATTAATTCTTCATTGCCTATAAGATTTTCAATTTTTACACCAAGGTCTTTTGCCATCCTTTCAACAACAGAATAACTCTCAGGATGTATTGCAGAATTATCAAGAGGATTTTTGCTGTTTCGTAATCTTAAAAAACCTGCACATTGTTCAAATGCCTTGTTTCCGAGCTTGGAAACTTTTAAAAGCTCTTTTCTACTTTTAAAATCTCCGTTTTCTTTTCTGTAGTTTATAACATTTTGCGCAACAGCATTCCCTATACCTGAAACATATGATAAAAGATCAGAAGAAGCTGTGTTTAATTCTACTCCGACAAAATTAACAGCTGATTCAACAGTTAAAACAAGAGATTTCTTTAATTCCGGCTGATTTACATCGTGCTGATACTGCCCAACTCCTATAGCTTTTGGGTCGATTTTTACAAGTTCTGCCAACGGATCCTGTAATCTCCTACCTATACTAATTGCCCCTCTTACTGTAATATCAAGCTCAGGAAATTCTTTTATTGCTACATCTGAGGCTGAATAAACTGAAGCCCCTGCTTCATTCACTATAACAGCCTTTACTTTTAAATTATTTTTC
This sequence comes from Candidatus Gastranaerophilales bacterium, assembly GCA_028689995.1. GTDB lineage: Bacteria > Cyanobacteriota > Vampirovibrionia > Gastranaerophilales > UBA9579 > JAQVCB01. The sequence goes on along the minus strand of JAQVCB010000010.1, from coordinate 37,210 downwards.
TTGATTACCTGATTAACAAAAACACTTGTTTCTTTTGACGCTGTACCATTACCGATTGAAATCAGTTCTATTTCATACCTTTTTATAAAGTCCAGAATGATTTTTTCGGACTGATCTTTTCTGTTTGTTTCAAAAGGAAAAATTGCACTATATTCCTTAAAATTCCCGTTTCTGTCTATAACAGCCGTCTTGCATCCTGTTCTAAAGCCGGGGTCGACGCCAAGTATCATTTTGTTACCGGCAGGAGGTGACAGCAGGAGGTTTTTAAGATTTTTGGAAAATACATCAATTGCTTCTTTTTCGGCTTCATCTGTTTTGAAATTCATCACATCTGTTTCTATAGAAGGATAGATTAATCTTTTGTAGCTGTCTTTTATAGCATTAACAATATCTTCATAAAAAATAAACTGCCTGTTTGTTACTATTTTAGACTCTATAAATATAAGGGCTCTTTCATCCTCAATATTAAGCTGCAAAGAGAGAACGCCTTCTTTTTCTCCTCTTTTCATCGCTAGAATTCTATGAGAAGGAGATTTTTTTACAAGTTCAGAAAAATCATAGTAATTCTCGAATTTAGATTTTTTATTCAACCAGTCTTTTTTAACTTTTGAACATATAAGTCCGTTTGTAAAAACAAAATTTCTTAGCCAGCTTCTTATATCAGCCATATCGGATATTCTCTCTGCTACTATATCGAGTGCGCCTGCTAAAGCATCATCAGAATTAGTCACACCTTTTTCAGAATTTATATATCTGGATAAAATCTCTTCTTTTGAGCCTTTAACAGGTAACTGCATAAAGATCATATCAGCTAACGGTTCTAAGCCCTTTTCTTTTGCAATAGAAGCTTTTGTTCGTTTTTTTGGTTTATATGGAAGATAAATATCCTCAAGTTTTTGTTTGTCTATACAGAATATTATTGATTTTTCAAGTTCAGGAGTCAGCTTTTCCTGTCCTTTAATAGTTTCGAGAATAGTTTCTTTTCTTTTTTCAAGTACTTTATAGTATTCAAACCTCTCGCTAATATTTTTTATTTGAGTTTCATCAAGCCCATCTGTTTTTTCTTTCCTGTATCTTGCAATAAAGGGGATAGTGGCATCATTTTTAAGCAGCTCAATTGTATTTGAGACTGAAGATTCTTTTATATTGAGTTCTTCTGCTATATTTTTTAATACGAAAATTTCATTCATTTTTTTACTTCCGAATAAGTTCAGCATTTAGGATAGTAACATAAAAGATAGAATTTCGGCAGCAAAGCAAGAGATTTTCCCCCAGTGCTGAGCAAAGTCTTCAAAAGCCAACCAACATGTCATCCTGAGGAGCACATTCGACTACGCTTCGCTCGCTCAGTGTAAACTCCGCGACGTGAGGATCTTACCAATATTCATAGATTAAAACAGCCCAAAATCAATATTTATAGTTTGCAATAATCCGCCAAGTTAGTTAGATTGCCACGCTCCCGTTGGTCGCTCGCAATGACAGTGTTTCACAGAATGTAATGAATATAATTCAAATTATTATTTTAATTACTTTCTTTTATAATTTCAAGAAATGATTTGCCGTAGCGATCCAGTTTATTTTTTCCTACTCCTGAAATACAGCCAAATTCTTCTAAATTTTCAGGTTTTTTATTAACCATCTCAATTAAAGTACTGTCATGAAAAATTATAAATGGTGGGATTTTTTGCTCTTGTGCAAGAGATAATCTAAAAGCTTTTAATTTTTGGAATAAAGCTTCATCTTCTGTATTTGTTAGGACAGAACGTTTTCCGGCAGCAACTTTCTTTTCTTTCTTTGATTTTCTGTCCATAACGTCACTGCGCAAATAAATTTTTTCCTCTCCACGCAAAATTTTATTTGAATTTGCGGACAATTTAACAGCTCCGTATGATTCCATATCAACAACTGCTGTACCGGATGCTATAATTTGCCTGAAAACAGACTTCCATTGAGACTTATCGTATTCCTTGCCTATACCAAAAGTACTTAAATTATTATGGTTAAATCTCTTTACTTTTTCATCCTCCTTGCCAAGAAGAATATTAATAATATGTGTTATACCAAACATTTGACCTGTTCGAAATATACAGGATAATGCCTTTTGCACCGCAACTGTGCCGTCAAATGTTTTTACCGGTTCAAGGCAGGTATCACAATTATCACAGCCCTTAGCCTCCGATTTTTCACCAAAATATTCAAGTAAAACCTGACGTCTGCATCTGACAGTTTCCACATAACCAATTAAGGCATCAAGCTTTTGATATTCAAGCATTTTATGTTCTTTATCGGCATTGGATCTGACTATAAATTGTTGTAATTTAACAATGTCTTCTATTCCATATACCATCCATGCATCAGAAGGAAGTCCGTCACGACCTGCTCTTCCTGTTTCCTGATAATAGGATTCCACGCTTTTAGGCAGATCTAAATGTGCAACGAATCTGACATCAGGTTTGTTTATTCCCATACCAAATGCGATAGTTGCTACCATCACAATCCCCTCATCCTTGATAAATCGATCCTGATTTTTAGTTCTTTTATCTTTATTAAGACCGGCATGGTAGGGCCAGGCATTATAGCCATGTTCTTTCAGATATTTAGCCACTTCCATAACTTTATTACGAGAAATGCAATAAACAATGCCTGAATCTCCTTTATGCTCGTCATTTAAAAAAGTTAAAAGCTGCTTTTTTTCATTATCCTTTGCCATAATACGGTAGTTGATATTAGGACGATCAAAGCTTGAAATAAATATGCGACCATTTTCAAGACCTAAATGTTTTACAATATCCTGACGTGTAAGTTCATCAGCAGTTGCTGTCAGCGCAATACGGGGTATCGAAGGAAATCTTTCTTTTAATTTGGAAAATTCAGTATATTCAGGCCTAAAGTCATGTCCCCATTGTGAAACGCAGTGTGCTTCATCAATAGCAAAAAGAGATAATTCACACTGTTCAATATTATCAAGGAAACTTTCTGTATTTAACCTTTCAGGTGAAACATATACTATATCTAACTCGCCATTACGCATTTTTTCTTCTACTTTTGACGATTCGCTTGATGATAATGTTGAATTTAAAACAGAAGCTCTTATTCCAAGTTGTTTCATGGATTCAACCTGGTCCTGCATTAAAGCAATAAGAGGTGAAACGATCACCGCAACTCCGGGTAAACATAATGCCGGAATTTGATAGCAAAGAGATTTACCTCCTCCTGTAGGCATCAATATCAATGCATCTTGACCATTAATAATGTGATCTATAATCTCTGCCTGTTTATCCCTGAAGGAGCTGTATCCAAAAACTGAGTGTAAAATTTCGATGGGCTTTTGCTGCAAAACTATTGCCAAAATAACTTTCCTTGTATACTTTCAGTGATAACTACTTATTCAATAATTATACCATCCTGAAAATATTAACCCGGGCAATTTTTAGATAGAAAAAGCATTTTTCGATCCTGAATATCGAATTTGGATTTTTAGTTGAGATTTGTTTCTTTAGGGTTTCTTCATTTCTTTTTCTCTTTTACCTAATAACAAAAGAGAAAAAGAAACGAAGCAAAGAAAAAGAGAAAACCCATTCGATTGAAACGGCTGCACGAAGCTCATTTGAAATTAAATGCCATAGCGGGCATAACTCGCCTTCGGCTCAAACAGAAGCCCTTGAAATATTACTTGACGCTTCGGCATCCGTAAGCCATGTTAAGTCAGAAACTACGTTTCCGAACCTTCCTTTTATGAAAACTGAAAGTTTTCTGTTGCAGTTTAATGATGCAAAATGAACAAATTAATAAACAAGTTCGGGGTTCGGGGCAGAGCCCTGACATGACATTTCTTACTGAGACTTGCACGTGCATAACTGCTGTAGCGCATCTGTCTGAGCCGTAACAACGTGAAGGCGAGTTATGCGCGTCAAACAAAAGAAGTCTCCTATGTGAGTGCTTAGTCTCAGTATCAATCTAATAGGATTTTCTTTCTTTGGCTCCACCGTTTCTTTATTTTTCCTTAAAAAGAAAGAAATGGTGGAAAATAAAAACATGCAAATTCAAACATAAATCCCAATGCAACATACTCATAAAATTATCGTTGAATATTCATAAACCAATAATTGTTATTTACAAGTCTTTTGTGTTAGATTATTAATTAGTGGTGGACAAATAGTCCACCCTTTATTACTTTCCTGTTTCAAACGACAATAGGCATTGATAAAATAAATAGTAAAAACTAATAATAGTAAGGATATAGAAGAGACATGATAAGCACAAGCGATTTAACATTACGGTTTGGAAGCCGTGATCTATTTGAAGATGTAAACATAATATTCACTCCCGGAAATTGCTATGGATTAATCGGAGCAAACGGATCGGGAAAATCTACCTTTTTAAAGATCCTGTCAGGAGACATAGAACCATCTAAAGGAAATGTTTCCATTGCAACAGGGAAAAGAATAGCTGTATTAAAACAGGATCACTTTGAATTTGATGAATTCAAAGTTTTGGAAACAGTAATAATGGGGCATAAAAGGCTTTATGATATTATGCAAGAAAAAGATGCTATTTACCTAAAGCCTGATTTTAATGATGAAGACGGTATCAGAGTTGCAGAGTTAGAATGCGAATTTGCTGAACTTAATGGCTGGGAAGCCAATTCTCAGGCAGGAATGCTTCTTGATTGCGTTGGTATTAAAACAGAACTTCATGATTCACCTATGAGCGAAATGAGTGGTAATGACAAAGTTAGAGTTCTTCTTGCACAGGCTTTGTTTGGCAGTCCTGACATTCTCCTATTGGATGAACCTACGAACCATCTTGATGTTGACACTATTATGTGGCTTGAAGAATTTCTTATAAACTTTGAAAATACCGTTATAATTGTTTCCCACGATAGACAGTTTTTGGATAAAGTCTGTACTCATATTGCAGACATTGACTATAATAAAATTCAGCTTTATACCGGAAATTTTTCATTCTGGCGTGATGCAAGCCAGCTTGCCTTAAAGCAAAAACAGGATCAGAACAAGAAGACTGAAGAAAAGATGGAGGAATTAAAGACTTTTATTGCAAGGTTTAGCGCAAATGCATCCAAGTCAAAACAAGCAACTTCTCGAAAAAATGTATTGAGCAAATTAACACTGGAAGAAATTAAGCCCTCTTCAAGAAAATCTCCTTATATTATCTTCAAGTCGGAGAGAGAAGCAGGTGATAATATTCTGCATATTGAGAAATTGTCTAAATCTATTGATGACAACATTTTGTTTAAGAATTTCAGTCTTACTGTTGAAAGAGGGGAAAAAATTGCTTTTGTAGGCAGAGATAATCTGGCAGCTTCAACTCTTTTTGATATTCTTACGAAAGAGCAAAAAGCTGATAAAGGAAGTTTTAAATGGGGAGTTACAACTACTCAAGCATACTTTCCTAAAGAAAACAGCAAATATTTTGAGGACGATTTGAATCTGATTGATTGGCTTCGCCAGTATTCTAAAGATAAGGATGAAAATTTTATCAGGGGATTCCTCGGAAAAATGTTATTTTCGGGCGAAGAATCTCTTAAAAAGGTCAATGTATTATCAGGTGGAGAAAAAGTTCGCTGTATGTTTTCCAAAATGATGATAACAGGCGCAAATGTCCTGATAATGGACGAACCTACCAATCACCTTGATCTGGAATCAATTGAAGCATTGAACAATGCGCTGATAACCTTTCCCGGTACTATATTATTTCTTTCACATGACCACCAGTTTATTGAGTCCATCGCAAACCGCATAATCGAACTTACCCCAAAAGGCTGGATAAATGAACAAACAACCTATGATCAGTATCTAATTGATCCAAAAATAAAGAAAAGACGTGCAGCTTTATACGAATAGTAATAAATAATTTATTTGGAGAATGATATGGTAAGAAATAAGGCAACAGAATTTAAAATAATTCAACAGATTACCGGTAAGAATATGGGCGCAGTTAATATCTTATGTGCTTGTGCTGATAAAGATCGCTTTGATATTGTGGAATTTATCAGACATTTAAACAAACAGGACGCTAATAACGCTATAAGCCCAGAGATGATTGTGAAATTATTTACAGAAAAGTGCAATAGCGATATAGATGAATTTATTTCACTTATTGATAAGCAATTCGATGCAGCTAAACAAATGCATAAATACTTTGAATATTAATAAAGCTTAGTAGATAGTTTATAATCCTAGATTTTTAGATGTTAAATGTATGATATAGTTGGAATTGGTTCTATTCTGGTTGACGAGTTAGTTTTATTGCCAGAATACCCTGAACTTAATACAAAAATAAAAATTTTAAATACTTTTAAGCAGGTTGGAGGACCTGTTCCTACATCATTGCGATTATTATCCAACTTAGGGCCTTATACAGCATTTTACGGCAAGATAGGAAATGATTCTAATTCTATATTGCAGGAGTTGCAGAAGTATTTATGGGTATAGAATTAACCGATTATCAGATTGTCGAAATTAAAAAATGCCTAAAAGACATTCATGATAAAAAGGTTGAATATCATAACTCTTCAAAAGAAAGTATTGATAAACAAATTAAACTTCTACAAAAGAGAATTGACTCAATATATATAGACAAAATTGATGGAAAAATAACAGAAAACTTCTGGCTTGAAAAGCATAATCAATGGCAAAGTGAAAAAGATAATTTACTTCATAAATTTGATGCTCTTAATAAAGCTGATAAAAATTATTTCGTTAACATTAATCTTATATTAGAACTCGCAAAAAATGCTTATGGTCTGTATTTGAAACAATCGGCAGAAGTAAAGCGAAAGTTGATTAAATTGGTGTGTTCGAACTTTTCTTATAAAGACGGAGAATTAGATATAACTTTAAATTCACCCTTTCAAGAAATAATTGATTCAAAAAGCCAGCAAAGAAGCTTAAAACCTGTACCGATAAACGATACAGGTTATGAAAATCAAATTATAAAAAATATATGGTACCCCCAAGGGGATTCGAACCCCTGCCGCATCCGTGAAAGGGATGTGTCCTAGGCCTCTAGACGATGGGGGCATATTTGCCTGCATATTATGAATGCTGACTTTAGCCAAACTAATTCTAAATTTTCAAGCAAATTAAGCTTAACAAAAGTGCATCGCACTTGTCAACTGTGAAAGATGTTTTTTTTCTGAATATTTTTCAAACCAAGATGCATCAATATTAGATACCCTGATTATTATTGTTTTTTAGTTAAAATCAAGATAAAATTTCATTCGTAAAATTAAAATTATGATCCTAAGTATAAGTTTTGTAAAATTATATAATAAATTACTCTCAAAAAGATAAATTTTTTTCATTGAAAAGACTTTAAATAAATATAGGAGGTTTGGATAGTTGGATATAAATTTAAATAGAATTAATTCTTTAACTCCAAATACAGTCACCCACGACAAAACTGATTATTCATCGGGCACGTCTAATGCTGTCTGTGCTGATTATAAATCAATATATAACTCACATTCAGATACTAAAAAATTAAATATGGCCTTTAAAGCAAATGCAATGGCACAGGTTCCTGTAGGTTACAGGGAAGTTCAGACTTTTGATGTGCCATTTTTAGATAAAGGAAAATTATATCAGCTTGATAATGGACAGAAAGTAGTAATAATTCCGAAGCAAGGTCCTACTACAATTAATACCTATGTAAAAGTCGGCTCTTTTAATGAACCTGAAAAGATAAAAGGAATAAGTCATTATATAGAACATAATCTGTTTAATGGTTCAAGCCAGCTAAAACCTGGAGAATTTGTTGAATTAACAAATAATATGGGTGCAGAATATAACGCAGGCACTGAAACCCTCACAACGAATTACTATATTGCCTCACCTTTACATAAAAGCAGTGATCTTGAAAAGTTTATCAGTATGCATGCCGATATGCTCCAGAGTCCAAGTTTTCTTCAGGATATGCTCGATAAAGAAAAAGGCCCTGTAATCTCTGAAATCCACATGTATAATGATATGCCCGGGTCGAGATCAGGAAACGACCTTATTAAAAACTTATTTAATATAAAATCTGATAAAGATCTTATAGCAGGTTCAGAGCAGACGATTGCAGATGTAACAAAGCAGGATGTACTTGATTTTTATAATAAATGGTACACTCCTGATAATATGACTACAGTAATTGTAGGCGATGTAAATCCGAATGAAGCTATAAAATATGTCAGTAAACATTTTAATACCGGCAAAAACAATACTAATCCTGTTGAAAAATATTATCTGCCATTAAATAATTCGATTCAAAAAACCAAAAGAGTCGATTACAAAAGTTCAGGAGTCAATACAGTTGATTTGGAAATGGCCTTTGTAGGTCCAAAAAATAATGACATTAAAGAAACTGTAGCCTCAAATGCGCTTTCGATTGCCCTTTCTGGATATGAAAATGCAAGACTGACTAAAGCGCTCAAAAGTTTCAATACAAGCGCCGGTATTGGTGTCAGAACTATTAGTCCTGATGTAAATGACCCGCAGGTGGTTCAACTTTATGCCAATTTCAAACCAGGTGACGAAGAAAACGGTTTAAAAGCTATTTATTCTGTTTTGTATGACATTACACAAAAACCGATTACTGAGCCTGAATTAAACATTATAAAAAGTAAAATGAAAAACGGACTTGCTTCTGCAAGTGAAAGTTCAATGGCTCTTTCCAATATAGTCGGCAGCAGTATGGTGAATAATGGAGATTTAAGACTTTATACAGAACTGCCAAAGATTATTGACAGCTTAACTGTAACTGATATTCAAAATGCGGCAAGAAAATATCTTGATTTAAATAAGACATCAATTGTAATGCTTCATCCACAGTCACAGCAAATAGTAGCTCATCCTGCCCAAAAGATCAGTTTTGGATCTAAATGTCTTAGTTTTAAAGGCAGTTTAGACAGGATGAAGATGGAATATGTTAAAGAGTATGATCTTTCTAATAATTTGCATTTAGTAGTAAATAATGATCCGGGTTCAATTAAAACGACTTCTGTACTATCGCTTCAAACAGATAATTTTCCACCTTCTAAGCCCGGCGTTTCAGAAATTTTGACTCTGATGATGAATGAAGGAACAAAAAAATATACAAATGAACAGTTGTCCGAAATTAATGATAGTAATGATCTCAATGTTAGCGTGAGTGCAGGAAATAAATCATTAAGTGCTTCAACAAATTGCAATAATGAAAAGCTTCCACTTTCTCTGGAAATGATGAAAGAAATGCTATATAACCCTGATTTTACTCAGGAAAAGTTTGAAAAAGCAAAAGAAGAAATAAAAATTAATTATATGAGTGCTTTTGACAATCCAAAAGATAGAGCTTATGAGGCCTTATATGGTGATAATCCTCATGGATATTCTCCAAGAAAAGTTCTTGAAAATATTGATCAGGTTTCAATGCAGGATGTAATTAGTTTATATACTTTTATAATGCAAAATGCTCAAGCTACAGCAGTAATTACAGGATCTCTGGATAAAATACCGAATCTGCAGAATCAAATATTTAATTCTTTGGGTTCAGGAATTCCAGTTGTTCAAAAGTATCATTACAATAATACTTTTGTTTCAGAGCCTCTTGCTCAAAATAGAGTTATAACGGAAGTCAAAGACAGGGATCAGGCACATATAGTCCAAATGTTCAAGATTAAAGAAAGTGGAAATATTAAAGATAATGTTACTTTGTCACTTTTAAACAAAATTCTTGGCGGCAGCAGTCAATCCAGATTGTTCCGTGATCTAAGGGAATCACAAAAACTTGCTTATATGGTTAAATCCCGATATTCATCTGATGGTGAAACAGGGGAACTTGGCCTTGAAATTAAAACAACCACAAGAAATTCATCAAACGGTCAGATCATACCTCAGTATGAAAATCTGCAAAAATCAATTGACGGTTTTAAAAATCATGTTACTGAGTTAATTAAGACTCCAGTTGAGCAGAAAGAGCTTGAAGGAGCTAAGCTTGCTATTAAGAGTGAGATTATGAATAACCTTGAATCTTCAGCAGGTAAAACCGGTATGCTCTTGAGCGGATTGAATTCATATTATGGAAAAGACGAAACGAATGAATTATTAAAGACAGTTGATACAATAACACCAGAAGATATTCAAAAAGCTGTTAGTTTGTACTTAAAGCAGCCTTCAGTTATTTCGATCATTGCAAGTAAGGATACTATTGAAAATAAAAAAGATTATCTAGCTTCATTGGGCAGTTTGACACAGTATTAAGTCAAGCATTTTTAATTAGTATTTATATAAAATACTTTGTTTGCATTAGATAAATTTATTAAAATTGATTCTGTAGAATCATTATAAAAACATCTTAAGATTATATACTGAAATTTAATAAGTATGTAGGAAAAAATTCTTACACATGTTGTCATCCTGAATTTATTTCAGGATCTTCAGATATTTTAGATGCTGAAACAAGTTCAGCATGACACAAATGCTAAATAAAATGAGTAGAAATTTTTTCATACTTCATTGGTTATAATCGTGTTTTAAGATGGGAGAGTCGAGATTATGGTAAATAGTGTTAGTTCCTCGCAATCTGCAAGTCAGGTTCAGCAGGCATATCGCAAACAGCCAAGTGCTGAGGAAATGTTCAAAAAACTTACGGAAGAAGTTGGCGGTGATGGAACAAGTATTACTAAAGATGACCTAAATAGTTATATTAGTGAGCTTGAGTCAGATAGTACCAGTAATGACAAAGGGAAATTGGGTTTTCTTAAACAGTTGGCTTCAAATTTTGACAAAGTATCAGGGGGAAAGGATAGTATTACTGCTGACGATTTAAAAAGCGGAATGGAGTATTTAAAACCTCCATCAGGTGCTCAAGGTGGATTCAAGTTGAGTGCAGCAGATATATTCAGTAACTTATCCAGCAAGGTTGGCACTGATGACAAAGGAATAACAAAAGACGATCTTCAAACATATCTTAAAAAATTACAGAACAGCGGGAGCAGTGACACTAAGGAAACTGAATTAATCAGTAAATTAATTGAAGATTTTGATAACGTTTCCGGTGGTACTGATTATATTACATCAAGCAGTCTGCAAAACGCTTTTCAAAGTCAGGCTAATTCAAGACAACAATGGCAGGATCCATCTACAATAACATCAGATCAACTGCAATCACCTATAGATATTAAAGTTTAGAAACAAAAAGCAAAAAAGACCGCATAGCGGTCTTTTTTGCTTTTTGAAAAGGATATAGTTGACAGAGGAATAAGATTATTTATTTACTAAAAAAAATTTATTCATTTCGGAGACCTGATTTTGCGCAGCAGCAAAAGGAGTTGAATTTGCCTGACCTCCAAAAGCCTGAAACTGTGACTGTAAACTCGTTACTTTTGCTTTATCAGCTTCATTTGTTGCTTGTGACTGCATTGTTGATAGCTTGGCAGAAATAACTGCAAAATCACCATCTTTGGAACCTGTCGGAGAAATTCCAAGTTCCTGCATCAGGCTAAACCAAGGAGGTTGTCCTTGTTGACTCGACTGAGTTTGAGATGTCATTAATGTTGAGACTTTATTAGCCTTATCAGTAGTATTTGATGTATCAGAGTTCTGGCTTGTTTTGGCTGCCTGAAGTATTGCCAGATCTCCTTCTTCTGAACCTGTTGAACTCTTTCCTAAAGCCTCTAGCTGTGCTTTAACTGTCGGATTTATAACGTATCTTTGTAAATAGGAATTATTAAAACTGATTGATGATATCATAATTGCATCTTCTCTTATATAGTATAGCTCCTTAATATATATTAAGTATATACCATTAGGAAACTTTTATTATCCGACTAAAGAACTATTTTTTAATAATACTAATTCTTTAGAATCATATTTTTATTAAAGTTTATTTATTAATAGGAAAAAATGCAGAAACTTTTAGTTTCTGCATTTTTCGTCTTTCATATATGGTAATTAATTTTTAATTTTTGCTTTCCTGTTTATTAAATTCCGGTGGTTGGCCGCATGGACGTGGTGGCGGTTGAATATTATGGGAATCAAGAAGTTGTTTAACTGCCTCATGCCCATTTTTACGTGCAATTTCAAATTCATCCCGAGTAATGCCTGCTTCTTTTAATTTTTTAATAAATTCATCGTTGTCAGGTCTTCCTACAGGTCCAAATGGAGGCGGTCCAAATCCTCCTTTTCCCATTATATCTTTAGGATAATTTTCTCTCATTTTTTCCATATGTTGTCTGATTTGATCCTGAGTTATTTCTCCTTTTGTTACCGCATTATCTACTATTTGTTTAGCCTGTTCATGTGTTATTTCTCCACTCAATATTTTTTTATCAAGTTTTTGAAAATCAAATGCTAATGCTATTGATGTGCTTGCTAAAGTTGAAATTGTGATAGCTAATACTAATAAATTCTTTTTCATGAAAATCCCTCCTAAAAATATTTATTTTTGAATTGTTAAATAGTCCTTTAAAACATTTTGTCAGTTCAAAGGAATGAAATTTCTTCTCAATATGTAAGATAAAAATTTATTTTTCTTTTTTAATATTTATAAGCCTGTCAAATTCTTTACTTAAATTTTCGATTTGTTCTTTGATGTTTGATTCAGTTGCTTCAATTTTTGTTGGCATAATAACTATATCAATTAAATCTTCAATAGTTGCTTCAGTAAAACAATTAAGATTTTCTTCCGGTATAGATTCAGAATAATCAATAAACCGCATAAATATTTTTACCTGTGTTACTTTTGGTTTGTCTTAATATGACAAGTATAAAATTAAACCAAGATATTTTTATCAGGCTGAAGAATCATGTTTTATTAGTTCTCAAGAATTACTTCTAAATTATATTTTCTTTTAAAGCTATAATTGCAGCCTGGGTTCTGTCGTCCACAGCAAGTTTTTGGAATATGTTGCTCACATGATTTTTTACGGTATACAGGGATAGAAAAAGTTTGTCAGAAATATCTCTATTGTTTAAACCGTCTGATATTAACGTTAAAATTTCTTTCTCTCTGTTTGTCAGGTTAAAGTTAACACAATTTTCTTTTTGGGTCTCAAGCATAATTGATCTTGATTGCAGGATTTCTAAAATATAACCGGCTATACTTGGATCCATCCATAATGCCCCATCCATAACAGTTTTTATTATAATTACAAGGTCATCAAGTCTGATTGTTTTCATACAATAAGCATTAGCACCTGAATTAAATGCTGATATGACTTTCTCTTTTTCATTATTAGATGTAAGCATAATTATTTTTATGTCAGGATTGATGGCTTTAATTTCTTTTGTGGCATTTATTCCGTTTAAGACAGGCATTATAATATCCATTAAAATCAGATCAGGCTTGAATTTTTTAACCAGTTCAACAGCTTCCTGTCCATTTTCAGCTTCAGCAACAATTTCTATATTTTCATATTTTTTTAGGCCATAAGCTATTCCATGTCTTGTTAATTCGTGATCTTCAGCCAATAATATTTTAATGTTCATTATTTCTTATCCTCATACTTTTGAAAATTTAGCGGTAATTTAATAATAAATTTAGTGAAGTCATTTACTTTGCTTTCAACAGAGATCTCTCCATTATGAATTTCGACCAGTTTTTTGCATACGTAGAGTCCCAAACCGGAACCTAATTTTCTTTCATCGCTTTTCCCCGTGTAGTAACGTTCAAACAGGTAATTTAATTCTTCCTGTGCTATGCCGGGTCCATTATCCTTAATATATATTTTAATATTATTTTCATAAGATTCTGCGCTTATTTTAATTTTGCCCAATTGAGTAATACTTTCAATAGCATTTGAAATCAAATTCAAAAAGACTCTTTTAAAGCTGGTAGCATCTCCATTTAAGAGGGGAAAATCTTTCGGGACAGTATTTAGAAGTTGAATATTTTTTTCTGAAGCAAGCGGTTTCAGTTTTGTGTAGCAGCTATCGATTAATTCGGAAATATTTATATTTGAAATTATAAGGTTCAAATTCTCAGAGTCAAATCTATATGATTCCAGAATCAGATTAACCATTCTTAAAAGGTGTTTATTATTTTTTTCTATTCCAGTAGCAAGTTCATAAGCATCTTTTAATCCTAATGATTCAAATTCTTTTGATATTAGTTCAAGAGATCTTTCCTGCGCTATTAACGGGGTTTTTAAATCATGAGTCAGATTTGTTATAAAGCTTTTTCTTAGATCTTCTTTTTCTTTTAAGCCTTTTACCATTTGATTAAAATTCTTAAATGTATTTAATATTTGATCATGTTTTATATTAGTGTTTAATTCAATTGATAAATTCCCTTTTTGTACTTGTTTTGAAGCATTGGAGAGAAGTAGCAAAGGGCTTATAAAGTTTTTATTGATGTAAAATCCGATTAATAAGCTTAAAACAGATCCTGCCAATAAAATAATCAAACCAAATTGATTTTCAATAGGGCTTGGAGGTCCTAAATGTCTGGGAGGTTTACCAGTTTTAATTAGTATAGTAGCAACTGTTTTTCCATTATTATCAGTTATTTTTATCTCACTATGTCTTATATTTTCAGGCGAATTTACATATTCATCAGGAGGTGGATGCATACGGTTATTATCGGGAGGAGGTGGCATCATATGCATACGACCATTATCAGGATTGAACATAGGATCATGTACAATTCCTAAAAGGGTATTTTTACTTATTTTGGTTCCAAGATATATTTTTAAATCAAAAGGACCAGCCGGACGTAGCTGATTAAGGTCAACTTTTTCAAAAATTTTAATTCCTTTAATGCCTGAAACTTCAAAAGGTATAATTGAAACACCATAAAGTGACGGTTTTTCTGAAGGGTTGAATTGTGTTATTTCATAATATGATGTTACCTTATCAATATTTTTGCCGTATATCCACTCTACTTTATCTGTTTTAAAAATTTCCTGCACTTTTTTTAAGGATATTTTTTCCGGTGACAAATTTTGAAGTTTCTCTAAAATAAAACTTTCTTTTATTCTTAAATATTGCTTAGTTGTATGTTCTAGTTGTTTAACTCCTACACTAAGAATATGTTGTTCTCTTTCCTGATCCATCCGTTCCATTTGATGATGGTTCCATATAAACATCAAAACAAGAGGGATCACAGTTGTAATTAAAAAAACAATGAAAAAATATCTTGCAAATTTAAACATATAATTTTTTCCAGCATTTCTATAAACGTATACTTCAAGATTACCATTTTATAACAGGTAAAAACTAGTTCCAGAGAACTATTTTTAGGCAATACAATAAATTAGCTGCATTTTGGCGAATTTAAAGTTTTGTTACAGTATTTAAAGATTTTCTCCAAATAACCGATATATTAAATATGATTCAGGGAAAGTAGTGGAGTTTGAAAAATGGCGCATATTCTTGAAAATCCAAATGGCAGAAGAATGATAAAGCTTTCTATCGATGATATTTTAATGATTGTGTCAATGTATCAGCAAAAATGTAATTGCCGTAATTTTACTTATGATGAAGTAAGAAAAGCTTTAAAGTCAGGCCAGTTTTATCTGCCGGAAGATATTTAAAAAAAAGAAAGCTTGAAAAAGCTTTCTTTTTTTACAGAGTGTAAAAAGTAGTGTAGGTTGTAATCGAGAATTGTTATAAGTCTTGATTTTTACTTGATTTATAGCAGGAAATACAAGAAAATAATTTTAAATATGTTGAATTGCTAACTAGATAGTTAATGTTTTGATTATTTAGCAATTCAAGTTAAATAAGTTGGGGTATAAATTATGAAATTGGGTAAACATTTAATAATAATAAGCGCATTTGTTGCTGCTCTTGGAGGATTTTTATTTGGTTTTGATACTGCTGTAATATCAGGAACTACTCATTCACTAAAAAATCTATTTAATCTTAATGCAGCTTCATTAGGCCTTACAGTTTCTATTGCATTATGGGGAACTATTATAGGTGCATTATTTTCAGGAATTGCCGGTAACATTTTAGGGAGAAAAAACAGCCTTAAAATTACAGGTTTTTTGTTCTTTATATCTGCTTTAGGATGTTGTTTTGCCTGGGATTGGTATTCTTTAGTATTTTTCCGTTTTATAGGTGGTCTTGGTGTCGGTGCAGCATCAGTTTTAGGGCCTATGTATATAGCAGAAATTTCCCCGGCAAATCTAAGAGGTAAACTTGTAGGGCTTTTTCAGTTTAATATTGTGTTCGGCATTTTAATTGCTTATTTTTCAAACTATATAGTAGGATTATTAAATTTAGGTATTCTTGAGTGGCGTTATAAGCTTGGAATTGGAGCAGCACCGGCGTTATTGTTTTTTCTTTTATTGTTATTTATTCCAGAGAGTCCCAGATGGCTTGTTATGAAAAACAAAAAGAAAGAAGCTTTGGAAATTTTAACTCTTATGAATAAAAAAGATGCAGATAAACAGTTTGAGGAAATAACAAACTCTATTGAAAACAGTAATCAGGTTAAATCAGAAAATTTGTTTAATAAAAATTATTCATTTCCTATATTCTTAGCGATTTCTATTGCAATTTTTAACCAGTTATCAGGTATTAATGCACTTCTTTATTATTTGAATGATATTTTTGCAATGGCAGGTTTTGATAAAGTTTCTGCTGATATTAAATCTGTAATTATAGGAGCAACAAACTTGCTGTTTACAATAATAGCTATGTCAGTAATAGACAAAATCGGAAGAAAAAAACTTCTTTTAACAGGATCTGTGGGAACAGCAATATGTCTTTCAGGAATTGCTGCAATACTTATTACAAATACGCATAAATCGCTTTTATTATATCTTCTTGTTGGTTATATTGCTTTCTTTGCATTTTCCCAGGGTGCAGTTATATGGGTATACCTGAGTGAAATATTCCCAAATCTGGTAAGAGCAAAAGGACACGCATTAGGAAGTTTTACCCATTGGTTTATGTGTGCATTGGTTTCCTGGGCTTTCCCTGTTATGGCAGAAAAATCAGGCGGTTATCCTTTTGTATTTTTTGCGGTTATGATGATAGTTCAGTTTTTTGTTGTCTTGATTATTTATCCTGAAACAAAAAATGCATCTTTGGAAGAAATTCAAAATAAACTTTTAACGAATAATAGACATCCTTTAGCAACAAATAATGATATTTTGGAATATGAATAGAAAATTACATCAGCCCGAATAAAGGCTTCATTATGTATTCAATAATATTATAAATATGCCTTTCAACAATTTTTGCCGCTACAAAAATAAATTTGAAACCAACTGTAAAAAGCAGCAGTAAAATAATAAACATACCGTAAGGAGCAAGTCTGGAATAAGCCGCAGCTATGTTTTCGGGCATGAACCATTTAAGGACATTGGATCCGTCCAGAGGCGGAATAGGCATCATATTAAACAGGCAGAGTATAATATTTATCTGAACAATTATTTTCAGCATTGAAATTATTAGAATAGGTATTTGACCTTCTATATCTATGCCGTGGATAAGCGAGTATTTGATAAATGCATAATTAATTAAGCTGAAAAATATTGCAAGTAAAAAATTACTTCCGGGACCGGCAAGAGCAACCAGCATAAGTTTTGTTTTTCCGTGAATATTATCAGGATTGATTTCAACAGGCTTGGCCCAGCCTATACCTATGATAAAAAGCATTAATGTTCCGATTGGGTCAAGGTGAGCAAATGGATTAAAGGACAATCTACCCTGTCTTTTTGGAGTCGGGTCTCCAAATAGATAAGCAGTCATTCCATGTGCCCATTCATGTATTGTAACGCTAACCAGAAGTGGAAGAATTAAAATTGCAAGTACAATAAGGAATTGCATCGGGTCATTCATTAATAATTTTATTAACCATAATAAAAGCATAATTTTTCTCTTTAATTACATATAAATATAGTTCATAATATTATGAGTATTTTTATTTGTTACAAATTTAAAATTAAACATAAGTTTAATTATTATAATGTTTAATTAAGATATCATAAAAATACCTAAAGATATTAAATTAACAAATACACAAAACCATCAAGGGAGGGAAGCGACAAAATGAAAAAACATATGAATTTAGCAATTATTGTTGCTATATTTATTATTCCTATTATGTTGTATTACTCGTTTAAATCAACGGATCAGGATACAGCAAGTATTGCAACAGGATTAAGACCTACTGTTATCGATTTTAGTTCTGAAATGTGCATGGAATGCAGAGAACTAAAAAAAGTTATGGATCAGGTAGAACCTAAATATGATAAAAAAATCATATTTAAAAAAATAATGATAAATTCAGCCAGTTCGGAAGATCAAAAACTTGTAAAAAAATATGAGGTAAAGGTTGTTCCGACGCTTGTTTATCTTGATAAGAACGGAAAAGTTATCAAAAAAACTGAAGGTGCGTTACCAAAAGAAGAACTTGAAAGGAATTTTAATAGGCTTATAAATGGAAAATCTAGTTAATCAATTTTTTGCAGGTCAATTGCATTCACAATATTCTGCATGGCTGCTTCTTCTGGCCTTTGTAGGCGGCGTAGTCAGTTCGTTATCCCCATGCTCATTGGGGCTTTTACCTATAATAGTTGGATATGTCGGGGGATCTTCTGAGAATACTTGGAAGAAAAACGCAATTCAGGTTGTATTCTTTGTCTTAGGTTTATCATTAGTATTAACCGTATTTGGGGTTATTTCTGCAGTTGCAGGACAGGCATATGGTTCTCAGGCAGGACCATTGTGGGCATTAATTATGGCATCACTGATTTTAGTAATGGGATTAAGTTTGATGGAAATTATTGAAATTCCAATGCCGACTATTATTAAAAAAATGCCTCAGAATAAGAATAACAGTTTGATTGTTTATCCTATAGTATTGGGCGGTGCATTTGCTTTTGCTTCATCTCCTTGTGCTACGCCTATTCTGGCAGGAATTATGGCTTATGCATCAATTAAGGCAAATATTCTTCTTGGGGGATTACTTTTATTTCTTTATTCACTTGGACAAGGAATGATTTTGGTAATAGCAGCCCTGTTTACAACTATGTTTAAAAAATTGCTTATTGTCAGAGCGGTATCTGGACATATGATGAAATTCAGCGGAGCAGTGTTGATCTTAAGTTCAATTTTTATTTATTTGAAAATATTTGGTGTTATGTAAAACTCTAAAAAAGCCTCTAACAAGAGATTCAAAAAAAATGCTGGTATACATTTGTATACCAGCATTTTTTTTAATTTGTAATTAATTAAAAACTATAAAAGTTGAACTTCTTGCGGTTGTTTGCCATTAATATATTCTTCAGCTTCCTGTTCAAATCTTTCAAAGATTTCCTTAACTGAAAGTACATCTCTGTATTTAGCAACATTTCCACCTGTAAAGAATAAACCATTTTCCATGTCACCATTTCTGGCTGCGTCTAGTGCTTTAATTATACAAAAAGCATGAGAACAATGTTTAAGGCATGCATCGCATTTTTCTGGTTTTTGTACCGTGCCATCGGCAATTCTTTGAGTTAAAGGTGTTCTTATAGCTCTGGCAGGAAGACCGACAGGGCTGTGAATCAATTCTATATCATCTTCATTAATACCAAGATAAAGCTCTTTGAATTTGTCATTTACATCACATTCTTTGCTAAGTACAAATCTTGTTGCCATCTGAACGCCATCTGCACCAAGTTCAATCATCTCCATAATATCTTTACCGGATGTTACACCACCTGCCGCAATAATAGGAACATTATCTATTCCCGGGTAATTAGGTGTTACATCAAGTGCTTGTTTTATTTCAGGAATAAGTTTTCTGATAGGTTCAGTTGTACCAAGATGGCCGCCTGCTTCACCACTTTCAACTATTATTGCATATGCACCAAGTTTTTTAGATATTATTGCAAGTTTTGCCGAACTGACTATAGGTACAATAGGCACATTTGCTTCTCTGCCTAATGCAAAAATATCTCTTGAGAAGCCTGCACCAAAGATGATAAGATCTATTTTTTCATCAATAGCAATCTCAACAAGTTTAGAAAATTCTCTTGCTGCATACATTATGTTAACTGCAAGCAAACCGCCTTTATTGATGATCAAATCACGTGCCTGTCTAATTTGAGATCTTAATTCAAATTCAGGAAGACCTGAAGCAGCTATAACTCCAATGCCGCCGCAATTTGCGACTGCAGCTGCTAGGGAAGCTCTGCTGACTCTTATGGCCATACCACCTTGTATTATAGGTTTTGCTGCTTCCAGTAGTTTATTAATTTTTAAATGTGGAAATATCATTAAATCTTTCTCTACAAATCCTGCATCTTTACATTCTAACAGATAATATAAGTTTTTATTAGTGAATTTTTATTAACTAATAAATTTATTCTGCTTTATCCCATTTTCCGCAGGTACCGCCCCATCTTGCAATAATATTTCCTTTTATATCTTTAGGTGATTTAGCAGAATTTTCAAATTCACCTTGAACAATTGTAATTATTTCGCAGTTATTGGAGCATGTGTTGCACTCATGAGTAAGTGAGTTAAATTTAAAATCTCCCACTTCCCAGCCTTTAAATTTAGTTTCGATTCTTGTGAACTGGTAATTTTCCATTGCTAACAATGCTGCTCCTATTGCACCCATAGTTTGGTGATTTTCAGGAACTGTTACTTCAAGATTGAGAGCTTCTTCAAAAGCTTTTACCATTCCGATATTAGAAGCAACTCCACCCTGAAATACGATAGGTGCTAATATTTCCTTACCAAGAGCCAGATTGCTAAGATAATTTCTTACAAGTGCCTGACAAAGACCGTATAATAAATCAGGTACTTGATAACCCAATTGTTGTTTGTGGATAAGATCACTTTCTGCAAAAACTCCGCATCTTCCAGCTATTCTGGCAGGTGATGTAGATTTTAATGCAGTTTCACCAAATTCATGAATCGGTACATTAAGTCTGCTAGCCTGTTGGTCGAGGAAACTTCCTGTTCCAGCGGCACAGACAGTGTTCATAGCAAAGTCGGTAACAATATCATCTCTTAATATTATGATTTTACTGTCCTGTCCGCCAATTTCCAGAATTGTTTGAGTCCCCGGAACGTAGATGCTTGCAGCAACTGAATGAGCTGTAATTTCATTTTTTATAATATCAGCTCCGAGTAATGCTCCTGCCAGTTGTCTACCGCTTCCCGTTGTTCCTACGCCAAGTATTTCATAAGTTTCTTTTGCTTGTTCTAGTATCATGTTAATTCCGGTCTGAACTGCAATAACAGGCTTTCCTGCCGTTCTAAGCATTACACTGTCAATATATTCACCGGTTTCATTTATTACTGCAAGCTTTGTAGTGACTGAACCTACATCCACTCCCAAAAATGATTTTTGAGACATTCTTTTTACTCCAAAAAATATATATAAATAACTTTAATTAATTTCTTTTTACTACTTTAAAATATGAAAAACATAAAAATAAGTAAAGGTAAAATATGTGCTAATTATACTAAAACGAGTTTATATTTTCGAAGGCTCATCGCCTCCGAAAATAACGCTCCTACTACCGAATACCATTTTTTATTTGTTGTTAAAATCCCAAATTTATTTTTGAAGTGGTATATCTATATTTTTTATTTTAAAAGTAATCGATTTGGCTACTCCAACTGATTAAAATCACAGTATAAGCTGAAATCAGGCTGTATCCTTGTGTGGAAATTATATTAAATAACATGGAATACTGTTATTAGATATTTTTAAAATTATTGTTTATGTCAAAAATTATTTTAGATATTGGTTTTCGGTTTTCTTCTACTGTTATAACTATTGCAAATTAAGAAAACAGAAAACCAATATAGTTGAGGAAGGCTTAAGAGGTTTATGGAAAATACTGAAGAATTGATTCAAAATCGCAAATATGCAGAAGCTTTGAATGCTTTAGAAAACCACAGACAATTGCAGCCAGATAATACTGAAGTATTAAGTAAAATCGGTTATTGTTTATCAATGACCGGAAAAATAAATGATGCGGAAAAATATTTCAAACAGGCATCAAAGCGATGTGATAATGCTCAGACCTGGCAACAGTATGGATATATTTTATATCAGCTTGGAAAGTTGACTGAATCTATAAAAGCCATCAAAAATGCTATTAAATTAGATTCTAAAGATATTTTGAATTTTCATCAATTAGCTTTTTTATTTTCTAAAAAGGGGGATTTTGAAAAATCCCTGTATTATATTGATAAAGCAATTAATATCGAGGGAAAAGCGGAAAACACTGGTTCCGTTGACTTATTAATATTTAAGGCAGGAATTTATGAGAACATTAATAAAGATTTAGCACTGGATATTTATTTCTCCCTTATAGAAAGATTTGAAGATGATCCGTTTTCCTATGATAAAACTGCGAATATTGTTATCGACAGGTTTAACTTTTCAAAGGCGCTAAATAATCTGAATTCTACAAATTCTGAATATAATAATGCGACTCTTTTATTGAGAAATGGACATACAGAAAAAGCTGTAAAGCTTTATAAAAAAATTATAAAAGAGGATAAACACTGTTATCCTGCATATTTAGGTATAGCACAGGCACTCTATGAAAAAAAATTCGGTATTGTAGAGATTGAGAAAGTCAATGCTCCTGTTGGTATATCTGAATTATTCAGAAATTATAACCAGTTAAATGATTTTGAAAAAAATATTATCAACGCTTCAGTTGCACCTTTTGCAAACTTTATAGGTAAATTAAATAGCCAAAATTCACAATTCGTAATAGTACCAGTAGATGTGAAACTTGTTGACTATCCAGATAACAGTTATTTATGTGATAAAGATTATCAAAATATGCCGTTTTCTACTTTAAGGGGGATAGGTGGCGATAATGGATATGTTGGAGTTGAAAGACTGCGTGATATATTATGGGATATTCCTGATAATATTCCTTTTAAGCCGGCTTGTGCAGCCCATGAATATGCTCATTTAGTCTGGTGCTTGCTTGATAGTAAGGTAATAAGCTCATTTAAACAGTTATATAATGAATCAAAGAAAAATAATTCCTTTATATCCAATTATTCTAAATATAATGTGGAGGAATTTTTTGCAGAATATTATGCATATTACGTAAGAATGCTTTCAACGAACAAACCAGTGCCTGATAATCCGGTTATAAAATTGATACAGAGTTTGCAAGATTAATCAGGGTTTTATTTTTCCTTTATACCAATAATTAATCGAAGGAATAGCTTCTTTCAGCCATAATGCGATTATTCCTTCTTTATTGCAGGGTTTTTCCCAGAGAGATTCTTTATATTCCAAAATTGCAACTTCAAAACAATCTGATGTGACTTTTGCAGTCAAGATATAGTCCCATTGTTTGCCGACGGGGTTATTTACTTCTTCAATATATTCAAAAATACAATCCGGTAAGTTTTTTGACAGAAATTCAATTAAATCATCCCTGCCTTCAATTTCTATAGTAGGTAATTTGTATATTTCCTGCTTTTTCAAAACGGAGTTTCCTTTTATATCGTATATATTCAATTTTATCGTAATTTTGAAATCATACAATAATATGAGCCAGATTTATGCGATCCCAATTTAAATAATAAATCGTAATAATATTTTCAGCCTGTCAGACTTATCGAATGTCAGCAAACTCGGATTTTTAATCAAGTAAAATACCTTCTAACAAAGTATATTGAAAAATCCTCAGACAATGCCGACTTGCTTTAATTTGACCGCTTACAAGAACTGCACGAAACCTTCATATGCTACAAAATAATCCCTTGCCGATAAATCTTTTGATCTCTATTTATCTTATTTGTTTGAGAGTTTGAAGAGAAATGCGGTTGATTGATGCTTTTTATTCCACGACTGATGTGTTTATAATATTTTGTCCGCAAGGGATTATTTTTCCGCCGATGAAAGGTTTCTAGCATTTCTAGCAAGCTATTACTGCTGCATAACAGGCTGAAAATTCATTAGATAGATTTATTGATTATTTAATTTTGTTGATATAAATCGTTTATTTTGCTGATTTTAATTTTCTCAAAAATAATGATAATAGATATATAAACCAACCATAACTTAGATGCGCCTAAATTAATTACAGGAAAATATCAGATATTTTCCTCTTTTCATATATTAAAATTCAAATAAGAGCTTTTATTTATGAAATTTTTATCTTTATTGAAATTTTTAATTGTTTTTTTAATCACCGTTGTTGCCAGCGGTGCAGGTTATGTTGGAGAATTGCCAAATCTTACATCGTCTTCAGAGCAAAGTCAGCAAAATAAAGAAGAAAAAGGTATTCCGCCTCCTATAATGCCGCTTGCACCCAAAAATATTCCAACTATTTATGGAGGAACTATTATCAGGCAAAATAAATATTCAAAATACCAAAAAGATATCGACCAGTTGGAAGAAAAATTAGTAAGCCTTAAAAAGGCTATGCTGGTTACAGAGTATAATCAAATGCAGATTTTCTGTGCAAAAGTTAATCTGGTTGATCTTTATGTAAGTTATATAAAAGAAAAATATGCGAATAAGCCTGAAAGATATTATGAATCGTATAAAAAAATACTTGTTATGGATAGGAATTTGACTGATGCGACAGATTATTGGAGAACAACCAGACAGTATATGAGAATGATTTATAAATCAGTTGGTGAAAGAAAAAGAGAAGAAGCAATTTTTAAAAAGAAATTTGATAATTCACTGCAATCCGTCGAAATTGTTTTGGAACTACTGAAAGATAATATGGAAAAAGGATCATTTTAACTTCTAGTTAAAAATAACCCACAAGAATTCTACTATTGATTAATTTAACTATGATTATTAGGGTTTATAGTTTTTGATTAATTAGAAAATCATGAGTGGGTTATGGAATTATGTTTTATAACATTTTTAAAATATATACGATATTTATTATTTTTATTTTTATTTTTGGTCAACCTGTATTTTCATCCCAGAATGATTTGACAAATTTAAATACGCTAGAAACTCAGTTATTTAGTCAAAACTTTTCTAATGAATCATTAACAAACAGGCTTGATAGAGTTGAAAGGGTAATTTTTGGTAAAACATATTCTGAAAGCGAAAATAACAGAATTAATAGACTTGCAGCTTTTGCCCATAATCCTAAAAAGCCTATAAAATCTAAGAACAATAATATAAATACACACGAAGATTCAACGGGATTTGCTGCTGATTCTGTAGGTTATATTCCTAAAGACGATTCAGTTACAGATTATCCTGTTATTACTATGCTAGAAAGTTCGGCTTTTGAAAAAGATTTCAGAGGTGAAAATGTATATTTGCGCTTAAATAGGTTAGAAAGTAAGATATTTGGTACAACTTTTCCTCAGGATAGCCTTTACAGCAGAGTTGATAAATTAAAATCTGCGCTTAATGTTACAAGGGCAGGTGATTCTAATGGAAGATCAATACAAGGTAATATGAATACAGCATCTATTTTTGCAAATTTATCTTCACTCGAATTAACAGTATTTAATCAAACTTATGACGGGGAAACAACTCCAAACAGGCTATCAAGATTAGAAAATAAAGTATTTGGATCAATTCAGTCAGGTACTCCTGGATCAAGATTATCAAAGTTAAATCAAAATATAGAAAGCAGTTTTGCATCATCTTCTCCAAATAATGATTATAATTACGGCAATCTTGGTGGAATGAATGAAAATTATTCAAATACGACTACACCCTCAACTTCAGGTGGTGCAAAATCAGCTGCATGGCAAATTATAAAATCACTTTTATTTAACTTCCTGTCCGGTGGCTACAGCAATTATGGAGGTTATGGTGGGTATAATGGTTATGGATCAGGTTACAATGGCTATAATGATCCATATTCTTCGTTCAGCAGATCAACAAATAATAATATGGGAGCAGGAGTGCATATTCTGCCGTAAAGACGCAGTCCCTTATTAAGAAATGTAAATAGTGCCTTTAACACTAGCAATTTTTTTCATTGAATTACTTTAATAAGATATGAAAAAATTATATGCTTTGTGTTCTTTAGTTTATAAGGAAAATGATTATGTCAGATTATAGAAGACTAAATTTATATAAAGTTCAGTATGATACAGAAAACCGTAAAAAGATTCGAAAATTAAGATATTATTTTTCAAAAATTAAGAGAGAAGCAGAAAGAAGGAAAATTCAAAGGGTTATTATGAAGGAATTTGGAAAAGACATACCGGTTCTTGAAGATAAAGTCAGACAACAGATGTTTGATTCCTGCATAAACTATATCAATTCCTGTAAAATAGCCTAGCGAAGCGGAAGTGAAGAAAAGCTAAAGTGGCTGTGATCAACTGGCAATGCAGGCTTTTCGTAACTCGTTCCATAGCGGATTAGAATTCCCCAGGATATCCGAAGATATCCGATTTCATATACCAGACCGGGACATACTGGTCTCTTTATTAGTTATTATAGTAAAAAGTAGAACTTACTCTTTATATATTGTTTAGGACTGGAAACTATAGTGATAAATAAATATTCCCCCAATATTTATAAACAAATATATATAAATACAGGTAAAAATCAAAAGGATGAGTCCTTTATTTCCAGTAATGGTCAGAAGTCAGCATTCATCAACCAGCAAGCAGTGCTTCAAAAAGCATATTATCCAAATAATACAATTTTATTCGGGACTTATTATGACTTTACAAATAGAGGCTTTGATTTTATGCGTGGTCTTAAGGTATTTCCTGAAAGATTTTTAGATCCAAATAAGCTAAAAGGTCTAAAAGTTATCGATATATGCACAGGAGGCGGGCGGTTTATTTATGATTTTATTAAAGAGGGAAAAAAAACAGGAATAGATATTGATATTACAGGATTAGATAGAATGATAAATTATAAATATAAGCATCAATGCCCAGAATATCCTAGTAATATAGTAAGGGGTGACGCAAGACATACAAATTTCCTTGATAAAACTTTTGATATTATTTATTCTTTGACAGGACCTTTATCATATGATGGAATATTTGTTCAAAAAGAAGAAAAAGAAGTTCAATTAGCTGTAATAACAGAGATGAACCGAATATTAAAACCCGGAGGCAAGATTCGTCTTGGAATGTGTAATTTACCAATTATAAAGAAACTAATTAAAGATTTGTCTGATTTGAAAATAACAGATTATAATCCAATTTTAGATGGTGATGAAATACAGAAATCCTGGTTGGAAATTTCAAAAAATTGAATTAAAAAGAGTACAACCTTATATGTTATGAATTTGGACTTGAAATTTATTTTCTTGCAAATTTAATTTCTTCCAGTTCCTTAAGCTGTTTTTGGAATGGAGATATACTATTCAGCTTTTTAATAACATCAGGTATTGAGTTAATTACATAATCTATTTCTTTTTCGGTTGTGTACCTGCTTAAACTGAATCTGGTACTGCCGTGAATTGCGGTAAACGGTATTCCCATAGCTCTTAAAACATGACTTGGTTCAAGGCTTCCGCTTGTGCATGCACTTCCAGAGCTTGCGCATATATTAAGGTCGCTTAGATGCAAAAGTATTAACTCGCCTTCTATATATTCAAAGCTTATGTTAGTTGTGTTTGGAACTCTGTTTATTCTTGATCCGTTAACTCTTGCGTTAAATACTCGTTCTAATAGACCTCTTTCTAGCTTGTCCCTTAGAGCTTTAATGCGTGTCAGTTCATCATCAAGATTTTTTAAGGCAAGAATAGATGCTGTTCCAAGACCGATAATACCGGCAACATTTTCTGTTCCGGCTCTTTTGCCTCTTTCTTGATGTCCGCCAATAATAAGAGGATTTACAAGAGTGCCTTTTTTGATGTATATAGCACCAACACCTTTGGGCGCATGAACTTTATGTCCTGAAATACCCAAAATATCTATTTTTGTATTTTTTACGTTAATCGGAATTTTACCAGCTGCTTGAACTGCATCGACAAAGAAAACAGTAGAAGGATTTATTTCTTTTGTAATTTCAGCCATTTTTTCAACAGGAAATACAACGCCGGTTTCATTATTAGCCCACATACAGGCAACAATGGCTGTATTATGAGTAATGCTGTTTCTAAATTCGTTAAGATCAAGATCACCTTCAGAATTTACACTTAAATATGTTACCTGATATCCTTTTTTTTCAAGCCATTTAGTTGTGTTTAATACGCAGGGATGCTCAACTTTTGTAGTTATAATATGTTTTTTTTGAGGATTTGCTTCAAGAACTCCTCTTAGCGCCATATTTGCACTTTCTGTACCGCAACTGGTAAAGATAATTTCCTGTGGGTCAGATGCTCCCAAAAGTTCTGCCACTTGCGCTCTTGCATCTTTAATATATTTTCCAACCTGTCCTCCGAATTCATACATACTCGAAGGATTTCCATATATTTCGGAAAAGAACGGCAACATTGCTTCAACCACTTTTTCATCAACTTTTGTGGTTGCGTTGTTGTCAAAATATACTATATTTTCTGATTTAATAATATTTTCCATTAATTTTTACCTTTGCTATATAACAATTAAATGTGCCTGTGGCATTAGATTTCAACTACTTCAATTTCAGGACTGATATGTTCTTTAAGCACATTTTCCACAAAGTTTTTAAGTGTAAGATTGCTGCTAGGACAGTTTTTACAGGAGCCCTGAAGGTTAACGATAATTTTGTTACTGTCTATATCGACAAGTTCGATATCACCGCCGTCTTTTCTAAGTTCTGAAGCAATATAGTTTTCCAGTATATTATTTACCTTAATAATCATCTGCGTTTTTGTCAGAGGTTTATTAGCAGGCTGAACATCTCTTTTTTTGATTTCATCATTAAGAATCTGTCTTATATCATCGTGACAATTTCCGCATCCACCGCCGGCTTTACAATAATTAGTTATATCTTCAAGCTTATTGAGGCTATTATCTTTTATTATTTGTCTAATTTTATCTTCTGTGGTCCCAAAGCACTTGCAAACAACTCTTTCTTCAGGGTGCTCAGTATATTTTTCACCTTTATAATTTGCAATAGCAGCTTCTAATGCTTCTTTACCAAGGACGCTGCAATGCATTTTCTGGTCGGGAAGACCGCCTAAAAAATCAGCAATATCCTGATTGGTTAATTTTGCTGCTTCGTCAAGACTTTTGCCAATGATCATTTCTGTTAAGGCGCTTGCGCTAGCGACTGCAGAACCGCAGCCGAATGTCTGAAATTTTGCATCTGAAATAATATTTGATTTATCGATTTTTAAAAAAAGTTTAAGTGCATCGCCGCATGTGATGCTTCCTACTTCGCCTATTGCATCAGGATTTTCCATTTCTCCGACATTTACGGGATTTCTGTAGTAATCCTTAACTTTTTCTGTATATTCCCACATATTATATTTTCCTCTGTGACTGATTAATTTTAATTTACAGATATATTTTACTCTAAATAGTTTTAACTATATAAAAATTTAATCATATATTAACAATAATTATGTATCTGTTGTTATCCTGAACTCTTATTCTGCTCTATATTAAGACGATAGTTATAATTATTGTTTCTTCTTATAATTTTATAGCATTAAAAAAGGGGTGAAAATTCACCCCTTGTATACAAGCAAACTGTTAAATTATGCTGCTTTATAGAAATCTTTTATTTCTTCAGGCAATTGAGCAATAATATCTTCAGTTTCACCTGTAGTTATTTGTTCTTTTAGAGTATGAATTACAGCCTGTGTAAGTTTTTCTGCATGAATCGGAAGATTTTCTCTTAATATTTCATTTTCAACCAGAGTTAAAAGTTGAACTTTATGCCGATAGTTGAGTCTTTTGCCTGAAAGTAAGAAGTAATTAGTAATCCATACCTGATTATTCCATATCCGCTTTAAGTCCTGAGGTAATTGATCTGCAACATCATGGGCTTCATTTTCTGTCATTCGGTGGCTTAGAATGCTAAAGACAATTTGTACACCTCTTTCTGCCACATGTGTATCCTGAATGTTAAGCTGTTCCATTACTTTTTTTACGAATTCATCTTTATTCATAACTTTCCCCCCTTATCCTATCAGAGTTTTTTGCTTATTATTAATACTATAAGTCTGCTTTCAGAGTTTTGTCATTGTCTGAAAGTCTCATATATTTATATTTCAGAGTTTTTAAAATGCTGATTTCCATATTTATTTTTAACAACATTACCTGTAAAGAGTAAATATGTTAAAATAAAATGAGGATAGTCTGGGGGATTATTATGGGCTCAGTTACGATTGAAAAAGAAATAATTACAGAATATCGCCCGTGGGGATATTATACTGTACTGGAAGAAAAAGACAGTTATAAAGTAAAAAAACTTGTTATAAAACCTCATCAGAGATTAAGTCTTCAGCTTCACCATCATAGAGATGAACAGTGGATAATGGTAAAAGGTAAAGCTGTATTGAGATGTGATGATATTTCAAGAGAGTATGCTGAAGGTGAAAGCACAACTATTTTAAGGGGTCAGCTTCATCGTATTGAAAATACAAGCGATGCTGAAGCAGTTATAATCGAAGTCCAAAATGGCGAATATCTCGGTGAAGATGATATTGTAAGATTTGAAGATGATTATTCAAGAGCTTAATTAAAAAAAGGCAATTTTTAACATTTAGATTTTTTATATATTCAGTTGTGAAAATATGAAAAATGTTAAATGAATATTAATCAGGGAATAAAACAAAATAATATCAATTTTTCGGGAATATATTCTTTAAAAGGAACTCCTCGAGAGATAGCTCAAGCATACGATATTATTGTAGAGAAGAATGCAAAAGATAAACGAGTTACAGATTTTTTAGATTTACAGTCAGATAATGATTGTAGAATTGTACTAACCGGCCGTGATACAGACCTGAAAAACCAGTTTCATGTGTTATTGACTAAAGCTAAAAATGGTTTGATTGTTTTTGCAAATGATTTATTAGATAGTACAAGATTAAAAACTTTTTTGCCTACAAATGGGATTTGTTATAAGAGAATAAATGTTCCTGCTGAAGGCATGGAATTTAGATGTTTAAATAATAATAAATCCACGATAAAAATAATTTATTCTATAATTTTCGACAAAGATATAGCTGTTGCTGAAGGATTACAAGAGTTAATAAATTTAAAGAAAAATGTAAATAAAGAAGAATTTCATTTGTATGTTCAAATGCCAGGTACATTGTATGAATTTAAGAAAGCTGTTGAATCATCAGAAAAATTACGAAATTTAAGGATGAAGGCATATAAAGATTCCGGTGCTTTTAATACAGTTATAGAACTTACTAATGATCAAATTTTAAAATTATCTGAATCCCCTAATTTTCCTAAAAAAGCTGAATCTTTTGAATTACCAATTCTGGATAGCGGAATAATCGAGGTTGAGAATTCTTGGGGATCATTAATAAATGTGTATTACTATATCCAGCCGAAAGCATTAAACAGTGACGAGACAAATATTACTCGTGAAATGGTTGAATCAATGACAAAAAAGATGAAAGCAGAAGGATTTGAGCCTCAGGATATGAGAGCAGAACAACTGGGAATATATAATGGAGAGACTTATTTGCTTGATACAGGATGTATAAAAGATAGATGGTTAATCAGTTAATTAATTCTCTATTAATGAAACGCCTGTCATTTCTTCGGGTTTTTGAATATCAAGTAAATCAAGCACTGTTGGAGCAACATCGGCCAAAGTTCCTTCTTCTCTCAACTTTGCTTCTTTACCGTAATTAATCATAACAAAAGGTACTTCATTATTAGTATGGGCAGTAAAAGGTTTATGTGTAGTTAAATCTTCCATACATTCAGCATTTCCATGGTCTGCTGTAAGGAGCATAACTGCATCAACTTCCTTGACTGCATCTACAATCTGATTTAAGCAAGTATCTACGGTTTCTACCGCTTTTACTGCTGCTTCAAAAATACCCGTATGGCCTACCATGTCAGGATTTGCAAAATTCACAAGAATAAATCCATATTTTTTTGATTTTAAAGCTTTAACAACGTTGTCTGCAACTTCAGGAGCGCTCATTTCGGGCTTTAAATCATAAGTTGCAACTTTTGGAGATTGAACAAGTGCTCTTGTTTCTGTTGGGAATGCTTTTTCCATTCCTCCATTAAAGAAAAATGTGATATGTGCATATTTTTCGGTTTCAGCTGTTCTAAACTGCTGGATATTATTATTATCAAGAACTTCACCAAGTATTCCTTTCAAAGATTGTGGAAGAAAGGCAATTGGGAGGTTGAATGTTTCATCATATTTGGTCATGCAAATATAATAAGTATTTTGAAGTACATTCTTTCTTACAAATCCGTCGAAATTAAGATCATTTATAACTCTGGTCAATTCTCTTGCTCTATCAGGCCTGAAATTAAAGAATATGATTGCATCATTATCCTTGAGTCTTGAATTTGTATCGCCAATCATAGTAGGAAGAACAAATTCATCGTTTAGATCATTATTGTATGAATTCCGAATTCCTTCTTCAGCTGAAACTGCTTTATTACCTTCTCCAAATAATAGGCAGTTATAAGCTTTTTCCACTCTATCCCATCTGTTGTCTCTGTCCATAGCGTAATATCTGCCGATAACGGAAGCGACAGAAGATAGGTTAACATTTTTTAGTTTAGCATCTACCTGATTAACATATTCTATAGCGCTTTGAGGTGGAGTATCACGACCATCGAGAAAAGCATGTACATATACGTTAGTTAAACCGTGTTTTTTTGCAAGATCAATAAGGGCAAAAAGGTGATCCATAGAACTGTGAACACCGCCAGGACTAACAAGTCCCATAAAATGTATTGATGAATTGTTTTTTTTGACGTGATCTATAGCTTTTAAAAATTGAGTATTTTCGAAAAAATCTCCTTCTCTGATAGATTTGTTTATCCTTGTTAATTCCTGATAAACAGTTCTTCCTGCTCCGAGGTTAAGATGTCCGACTTCCGAATTACCCATTTGTCCTTCTGGAAGTCCTACATGTTCTCCGTCTGCGTAAATTTTTGTATGTGGATATCTTTCGAGAAGGGCTTTATATGTTGGCAGATTAGCAGATGCGATTGCATTTCCAGAACAGTTTTTACCGCATCCCCATCCGTCCAATATTGTTAAAAGTACTGTTTTATTAAGCATTTACTTTCTCTTTCTAATTTTAAATGTGTTGTTTACCTGAACTGCTAAATCGATGAATATGTTATTAATAGTAGTTTGTCACCTTGAGTGAAGCGAAGCGGAATCGAATGGGTCTTACTAATTTTCGATTTTATACTAAAAGCGTTCATTGGCAAGATCCCTCCACTGCGGTCGGGATGACTATTTGAATTAAACTGTTAGATTCTAATTTAATTAAAAAATAATTTTAATTAGCAGTTCAGGTTTGTTCAAATTATATATTTTATTATCCACAAGCATAAAAAAATGTCATGTTTATATGATACATGAGAATATGTTGTTATTAATCTTTTATGACTTGAGAGTTATATAAGAGCACTAGGCTTTTATTTTATTCGTAATAATTTCAATTCCTTTTTTTGTAGCAAAAGCTCCTACTGTAGCGGTGGCAGATTTTAAACCTATTCTAAAGATTGCTTTTCCAATGGGTGATGCAAAGCTTGCCATTGTAAATCCCAAAGCCATTGCTATAGCTAATGATTCCAGGGGATGTTCTTTGATTTTTTCCTGAACATCAAATTTTTTATGAATTACATGTGATATTTCATCGATAGTAAATGAGATATGTTCTCTGGTTTGTTCTATATCATCTCTTATTTTAGTTCTTGAAACCATTTCTGTGCTTCCTCCACTGTTTTTCTTGTTTCATTCAAAGTGGGGACGTCTGTTATTTTCTGCAAATGATTTTTTGCCATTATAATTGCAGTAGCGGCGATAATGAAGAATATTGCTGTAACGATTAAAGAAGCAATACATATCGGTAAAAAAAGATCTAATATAAAAATTAATGAAAAACCAAAAAATATTAAGCTTGTAAAGGCTACAAGAGCTCCTGCTATTGCTATACTTGTATATTTAGCTGCTATTTCGACATCTTCCTTGATTTCTTGCCGAAATAGTTCCAAATGCTGAGATAGCAAATCGCCTATATCCCCTATTAATTGTTTGATCAGGCTAACAATTCCAGGTTGTTGGTATGTTTGATGTTCAACAACCATATCTCTCCTCCTCTAATTATTAACTGAATATTAGGTTAATTAGTAAAAATAGTTCATCTGGACAAAACTTTACCAAACAGGAACCCAAAAATTAACGCCCCTGCGAGTGTCTGTCCAGGATATTTTTTAATAAAGCCTGAAACGTCATCTTTTATAGAATCAACATTTTTGTCTCTGAAAAATTTTGAAGCTTCTTGCATTTTGTTTGCGGTTACATCAAGACTATCAGCAGCTGAATTCATCGCCATATTTATACTTTGAGCGACTTTTTCCTGCACCTCAGATGCTTTTTGCTGTAATTCTTCAGCCTGATGATGAGCTTGATGATGCATTTCTTCAGTATGATGATGCATTTCTTCTTGTCTTTCAGTATCGTTCATAGTTTTACCCTCCTCATAAATGCCAAATACTGTAATAATAATATTCTTTTAAATTTATTTTTTATTCAATACAAATAATTCTATGTTTACCTTGGTAGAGATTCAATATTACCTTGTTATACCTTGTATCTCTGTTGATAGGTCGTTGATTCAATAGCATATTATGATTTATCTTATGCATTTTAACATTAGTAAGATAACTATTTAGTTTGATTATTTACTCTGAATTTTGATTTATTTTCAATAATTATAAAAAATCCTGATATTGCCGAAAAGTATTATCTAAGCTGATTGTCTAATTGTTCATTAAGATTACAGCATGATAGTTTAAAAGATTAGAATTTGTTTTAATTGGGAGTGTACAATTATGTTTAAAAAATTTGCGGCTATATTTATATCTTTTTGCATAATAATTATGCATTTTTTACCCGTGCAGGCAGCAGGCTTTAATGATGTTCAGTCAGAATACTGGGCTTATGGTCCGATTCAGTCACTTGGTCAGCAAAATATAATTACAGGTTATTTAGATAATACTTTTAGACCGGATAATCCTGTTTCAAGGGCTGAATTTGCTACAATGATGATTAAGGCAATTAACAGAGAAAATACTCCTGTTATATCAACTTGCAATTTTAAGGATCTTTCTCCTTCTTTTTGGGCATATAATAATATTCAAAGAGCATACAGCCTTGGTTTGATTAGCGGTTTTCCGGGAAAATTATTCAAACCTAACGATTATATATTGAAGGTTGAAGTAATTGCTATTTTATCAAAAGCAATCCAGTCTGGATTAATGTCTGAAACAGAAGCAAGAGAAATCTTAAACAAATATTATGATTCAGCCAGTATCCCTGCATGGGCTATGATGTCAGTGGCAAAAGCAGTTAAAGCCAATTTGATAGTAAATTATCCTCAGCCGAATTTTCTTATGCCACAAAAAAGAGCAACCAGGGCAGAAGTTGCGACAATGTTATATAATTTGAGGTTAGCTCTTGGTTTGACACAGCCCTCTGTTGCAGTTCAACAACCTTCAGCTGCCCTACCGAGTTGTCCAACTACTGTAGATCAAATTTCACAAGCAGCAGCAGGTGGTGCGACAGCAAATATTCTTTTGCAGGGAGAAATCGCGATAATTCAGCAAAATAGCGTTATACCAACTACACTCGTTTCACCGATAAGTAGTGAAATATCATCAATTGGTGATCCTGTGACATTGAATGTCAGCCAAAATATTACGACTACTCAGGGAGTTTTATTAATTCCTGCAGGTAGTCAAATTTGTGGTACAGTCACAGAAGTTATTCCAGCCAAATTTGGAAATAGAAATGCAAAACTGACTATCAATTTTAATAAAATCACTTTGCCATCAGGCTGTTCTTACCCTCTTTCTGCTAGTATTGCAACTGAATCAGGCTCTATTGAAGCAGGTTCATTAAAGGGTCAGGTTCTTAAAGGCTTATTGACAACGATAGGTGGAGCAGGAGCAGGGGCAGCTCTTGGTACTGCTTTAGGTGCAATAACAGGTAAAACCGGAAAAGGTGCAATATATGGAACAGCAATCGGAGGCGGTCTTGGTGCAGTTGGTGCTGTTATGGCATCAGGCGGTGCAATAAAAATTCCGAGCGGGGAACCTGTATTTATTAAACTCAATACCCCGCTTACTGTAGATACAAGAACAGGAACAATTATTCCCTGAAAAATTAGCATGATATAATTGTTCTGCGTTTAATAGTTAAAATATAGAAATTTATGAATATATTTATTACAGGTACTGATACAAGTGTTGGAAAGACTATGGTGACTGCCGGAATTGCGGCAGTTATGCAGGGGCTTGGTTATAAAACAAGTGTTTATAAGCCTGTTCAAAGCGGCTGTATTAAGGATGAAGATAAATTAACAGTTCCTGATCTCGACTTTGTAAGTTTTATTGATTCCAATATAACTGTCAGATCAACTTATAATTTGATGCATCCGGTTGCTCCGGCTTTGGCTGCCATGCTTGAAAATGTTAGAATTAACAAAAACGATATTGTTAGAGATTATCAAGAATTATGTAAAAAATCAGATTTTGTTCTTGTTGAAGGAGCTGGTGGTTTATTAGTTCCGATATATCAGGATTTTTTAATTCGTGACCTGATAAAACTTCTGGATTTATCTCTTGTTATAGTTGCAAGGCCTGATCTTGGTACTGTAAATCATACATTGTTAACTATTGAATCTGCGAAAAAACATGGAATTGATGTATTAGGAGTTATCATTTCCAACTATCCAAAAGATACTAATGATATATCTATAAAGGCAGCTCCGGGCATGATAAATGAACTTTCGGGTGTAAAAATTCTGGGTATTTTACCTCATATTGAGTTTGAAGAGACAGACAGCAGTTTTCCGGATCAATTAATTGAAGAAGTTATAAATAACATAAATATTCAGGATATCTTCAATGTTAATATTCCAAAACTAACTTGTAATTATAAATAAATTTTATAATTAATCTTAAGTCTAATATGAATATAATCTTAAGATTAATTTCTTTTCAAATTTGAACAAGTATTATAAAAGACAGAGAGCATATAGCATATCTTAGCCGATCGTATCCTGCCATTTAGGCAGGATTATTTTTTGAGATTAAGGAAAAATTCAGAACGAGTTTGGTTAAAGCCTCCAACGCCTTGCCAAGCAAGCCGTTTCGGCTTTAGCCAGCACTCCCGCTTCGCACGAGCCTTTTACAGTTATAATTGGATTTTACTGTTTATAACAAGACAGGCT
>JAQVCB010000086.1 GCA_028689995.1 Candidatus Gastranaerophilales bacterium | reverse complement strand
GGACAGGATGCCGTGGTTTACAGGACTATTGAAGAGTTAACCTATGCTATAGCTTATATGACACTGGAAGTCCATAAACAGGGTCTTGGTGCTTCCATTGTCGGCGCTATGGGAAATGAACTGACAGGATCTGTACCTGAAATATATGCCGAAGTCCGAAAAAGGCTTAACCTGCCTGAAAACCTGATTTTAGTTACTCTTCTGGCAATAGGCTATCCTGCTTCCGGCATTAAAAAACCGTTGAAATCAAGAAAATCATCCGAGGAAATTATTTCATACGAAAAGTATGGAAATAGATAAAAATAGCAAGTTGAAGTATGCGATTTTTTTTAATAATTTTATTAACTGTTTTAGAATGCCAATATTGTCTGGCAGCAAATTTATATGTCGAAAGCAGTCCTGACAGTTATGAAAAGTTGTCTCAAATAGAAAAACAGATATATAGCAGGGATTATAGTCAGGAAAATTTTTCTGTCAGAATTGAAAGACTGGAAAACTCTATTTTTGGTTCGACTTCTCCTGAACCTTTGCTTAATAGATTAAACAGACTGGATAATGCGGTTAAAAAAAGCAAGGCTCAAAACTCAGCTATTAATCATCAAGTTATCCTTGATATGATTGAAAACAGGTATTTCGGAACCGGCTATCCCGAAGAAAATATGGAAGAAAGACTTACCCGTCTTGAAAAAAGCATATTCGGAAGTCCCTGTGACGGCAATATCGAAACCAGATTTAATAACCTAACTCAAAAAATCCCGTTAAGTATTATTGGTATATCCGTTTCCGCAAATTCAGACAGCAAAACTTCAATAGTACCAAAGTTTAAAAATTATAAACAATTCCTGGTTCCTCCTGTATTAAAATATGACAAAACTAAAGGAGATTATTATCAAAATATTGCCAGAAACAGCGATGGTAAAATTCTGAGATGGAACCAATTTCCGGTCAGGATTTTCATCAGGACAGAAGATAAAAATGGTGTTCAGACTCTGGAAAAAGCTGTAAAAATCTGGAAAAAATACGTTCCTTTAAAAATAGTGCATACTGAATACGATGCAGACATAATTATTATTGACGATAAAGTCAGGAATAATATTACAGAACCGGCGTTATTTTATTTAAACGATGAAATAACCTGCAAAATTATAATTCATAAAGGAAGCTTTGCCGATTCAGAAAATTTTGAAAGATTTTTAACTCATGAAATCGGGCACGCTTTAGGCATATGGGGGCATAGTGAAAACTCTGACGATATTATGTATGAATTTAGCGAGTTAAAAAATGATATTAGTTATAAAAATAAATTTGTCCCGCATGACGTTTCTCTGTATTTAGCACCGCTTCAGCCTTCAAATCAGGATATTAATACTTTAACCAGAATTTATCGTACTCCAAACTCTCTTGATGATGTCAAGAATACGGGTTTTTAACTCTTTTTCTTACTTCTTTAACTGGTTTCGATATACTGAATTTGTTTTTCGTTTAGTTCGTATAAGCCGTAAACTGCATTATTTACGATATTATCCAGAGTCATAAATTCGGATTTAAAGACATTATTATTTAAACTGACTAGTCTATCCGTTGCTAAAGCCAGTATATTATGAACAACCGGATAGTCTTTATCGCTAATGGCTTTATTTAAAAGCATTTCAAAGTTTGCCGGGTCATTATTATCAAGCAAAGATTGAGGATAATCCGTATCAGTGTTCTGATCCCGGATTAATCCAATATCAAAAACGGGCAAAAAGCGTATTAATTCCGGAAATACATTGAGATTGCCCGACAGAAAATTCTTAAAATAAAAATTGATTAGTTTTGAATTTATCAGGCTGAGAGCATATTTTAAACTAATGCTATTGAATCTGGAATTTTTATAAACACATGACCCTCTTGTATAGGCAAGTTCTTGTTCTTTCCATCTGTAAATATCGAGAGATTCCTTATTTTCTGCGATTTTTATTCCTCTGGATTTTAAAATATCAGGTTCTACGTTTAAAAGCCTATTTTTGTGGATACAATTAATAATAGAATGATTGGTATAAAAATTTTGGTTATCAATGCTTGCAATAATACCTTTTGTTGCTGTTACTTCAGCTATAACAATTTTTTCTGACTCAAACAATTCTTTAAAAGCCGGTCTATGCAGTTTTAAAATACCGTCCGTCAAATAAAGCAAATAATCTTTTGAATACGAAATCTTGTATCTGTCAACATTTCCACCTCTGATCAAAGGCTTTAAGTGATTTCTAAATTCATTTTTAACCAGATTTATATTATTAAAAATGAACTTTTTAGCATCTCCAGGTTGAGCTCCCCAGCTTATATAGCATAATTCCTGAAGCGGAAAGCTTTTTGTCTGAATCAATTCAATAATTTCCTGCGTTTGAACATTCCAGCTAATTCTAAAACTAAAATTAAACGAATTTGAAAACGAATCCTGATCAATAAAAGTTATAT
Source organism: Candidatus Gastranaerophilales bacterium (assembly GCA_028689995.1). GTDB lineage: Bacteria > Cyanobacteriota > Vampirovibrionia > Gastranaerophilales > UBA9579 > JAQVCB01. The sequence continues at coordinate 8,211 of JAQVCB010000086.1, read as the reverse complement.
TTTCTTTCTTCGACTTTATCTTAACGGTTTTAACCTGATTTTTGTCGATTTTGCTTTTATTAATAACTATAATCACAGGCGTAACACAGGCATTTTTGAAAAAGGTTTGAGTTTCATAACTTATAATTTGTTTTATAGTGTGGTTTTCGAGAATTAATTGCCTTATTTTCTTGCCATAGCTCTGGGTAAGGATTTTGTCCGGAACGATAAAAGCAAGTGTGCCGTCTTTTTTTAGTGAATTTCCAAGAGCTTTTTCGACAAATAAAATATACAGGTCAAATCTTCTGAAGGCTGATCGATAGTTTAATAAATAATACTTTTTCCCGGTTTCCGTAATATTCTGGATGTTTAAATAAGGAGGATTGCCAATTATTAACGAAAATTCAGGAAGTTTATATTCAGCAGGCTTTTCTATAAGAAAATTCCTGCAACTTATGTTTTCCAGATGTTCTAATTTGCCCCCGGCAAGGAATAAAGTTAATTTTGTAATCTCACAGGCAAAGTAATCTATGTCTATTCCGTAGATACAGTTTTTTAAAATCAATCTTTTCAGGTCATCAGGATTTATGCTCTGGTTAAAATCAGATACAGCCTTGTTATATAGATAATTAAAAGTTTTTAATAATATATTTCCGCCTCCACAGGCAGGATCCAGTATCCTGATTTCTAATAATTCGCCAAGAGATGAGATTTTATCGATTTTTTGGGCAAGACTTGAATTTATTAGGCGATCTATAAGTTCAGGCGGAGTAAAAAAGCTTCCCTGTTTTTTCCGTGTATTATCTGATTCTGCAATAATATATCTGTAATCAGGTTTGCCCAGACTTAATTTTAATTGTACCGATCCGGAATTTTGAAAATTATCAGCTAAATTATACTGCTGAAAATATTCATATAAATAACCAAAAAATTCTATATTAATTGAATCAAAGGAGGCTATATTCCTTAAAACTCTAATAAAGTCAGTAAAATATTCTTTGTTGACCTCTATATCTTTTTTATAATTGAGAAATAACCAGTCATTGATGCCTAGATGTCTTATTTGAAGATTTAAAGTGTTTATAAAAAGAGGAAGTTCATTTATAGAACGGACATAATTAATTTGTCTATGTAATTTATCTTCTAATAAACCGGTTTTTTCAAAATACAGTACGGTTAGAATTCTGTAGACATTGCTGATAGAAGTTTTATATCTGCAATCCAAATCTGAAAATGAGTCTTCCAGGCTGTTTGAAAGAAACAAAACAGCTTGCAGCAATGAATATTCAGTATTATTACCAGATAAGACTTCCAATTATATTATTTATCAACCTCTTACTGCTGACTTAATATTTCATCCAGCTTGCCCGAAGAATTAAGATTTTCCAGATCCGTACATCCTCCAATAGATTCATCATTAATGAAAATTTGGGGAACTGTCTGCTTGCCTCCAGTCAATGATGAAAGTTCTTCTCTAAAATTTGAATTATCCGTTAAATCTATTTCCTCATAGATAACTCCCTTTTTATCAAGCAGAGCCTTTGCTCTTTTGCAGTAAGGGCAGTAACTGGTTGTATAAATTTTAACTTTTACCATAAAAACACCTCTTGATAATTGAACCTAATCATTATATCAGGCAAAAATTATTTCCTGATCGTTACCAGACTTCTCTTATTAGCATAAAAGCTTCAGCATATTCAGTTCCGATAGATGCACCTCTGATTTTTGCCAGAGATCTTACGCTTTCTATCGATTTTGGCATAGGGTATCCCTGAACTTCCAGTTCATAAAGATTCATAATTTCCAGTTTTTTGTCAATGGAGTCTGAAATATCAACGAAAACATTGGGTTTAAATGATTCCAGCGTAAAATCAAATGTAGAAATAATTTCATAGCACAATATTTTTCCGGCTTTAATGTTGAAGGACTTTATAGCTTTCATTACAGCTGCAAAAGCTGCACTATAATCTCCGCTAAAACCACTGTCAAATGGAAGATAAATAGTATCCGGCTTTATTAACTCAAAATTTCCCCTTATAACGTCCATTAATTCAGATTTTGGAACATCAAAAAGGGTATCCTGAAGGAAATTTAATCTTCTCATACTTTTAAAACCGTATTTTTTTCCAACGTTGTCAACTTCTTTTAATCTTTCGGAAAGCTCGGTTTTACTCCATTTTGATTCTTCCGGTTTTGTAAGAATAAGCCAGTGTACAACATCCCCTGCTTCCACATGTTTTAAAACAGTTCCTCCAACGCCAAGAGTTTCATCATTTGGATGCGGGGCTATTATCAGTACATTTTTCATCTTAAAAATCCTTTATTTAAGAAGGATAATTACTCTAACCCATATATGAAAATATTAACATAAGAAAAGTTGCTTTAATACATAAAAAACCTTAAAATAAAAACTATGAAAGAAATTGAAAAAGGTCAAAAAGCAAATATAAAATTAAAAATCTCTTCAATCAGGGAAGTGGAAATTAGCTGCGTTATAAAATGGGTTGAATATGACCGAATTGCCCTGATTTTTCCGGAAGATAAGAATGCTCTGGCTAAATATTTTTTCGAGGGAAGAGAAATAGAGGTTCTTATTTATACAGATAAGGGGATTTTTATTTTTGATTCTACGGTAATCGATACTCCTTTTGACTATGATTTTGTTGTAGAATTGCCGGAAGAAAGAACAAAAATCCAGAGAAGAGATTATATAAGAGTGCCGGTAAAAACGGAAATTACATTAGCCAATGCCGGACAAAAATTTACGACCAATACTATCAATGTCGGCGGTGGAGGGGTAAGATTTGTAAACAATAGCGAAACTGAAATGACAGGGGTTTGGAGATTTATATTGAATCTGCCGAAGTGGAAAGAGCCTGTTACTGGCAGAGGAGAGATTTTATACAATATTAAGCAGGATAACAAGCTGGTTTCTGTTATTAAATTTACTGATATTGAAGAAGTCAACAGAAATAAAATAATTAAAATGTGCTTTGAAGAAGAAGCAAACCGGTTAAAGATGAAGCACTTTGATTCAGCAGCGGACGGAAACTAATGTATGGAAATTTAAAGGAGAATTTTTAAGTTTTCTAAACTAATTTTTAAATAATTCCTAAATAAATTTGAACTTTTACCGATTATATAAATAGAGAAAAATGAAAATTTTAATAACGAATATAGCGAATAAGAAAAATGAAAAATGAGTGAAGTAGTTGAAAAATTTGAAAATATAAAAATAAAAGCCAGAATTGATAAGATGCATAAAGGCGGACATATAAAAAAAGCTGTCGAACTTTGTCAATCAGCTTTAAAAAACGATCCTACAAATGCTGATCTTCATATAAGTCTTGGAGATTTATATCTTGAGTGGCATCATGACATTTATCAGTCCAAACAGTATTTGGATGAGGCAATAACAGAGTATCAGCGTGCCCTTGAAACCCATCTTGACTCGTCTATAATACATTATAAAATTGGGCTTGCCCTTTATTACAAGGGCGAGCTGGATAAAGCAGCAGGGCATTTTAATCTCTGCATTGAATATGACAGTAAAATGGCTGACGGCTATTTTATGCTTGCAAGAACTTTTGCCAAAAAAGAACGTTTTTCAGAATCTTTTCCTAATATCGCTAAAGCATTGAAATACGGGGGGGTAAAGACATCAAGACCTCATTATCTGCTTTATTTGCTATTAAATTCCAGAGAAGACAGAAAAAACATAAAACAAAAAATCAGGGCTAACTGGCATTTATTTCTTGCTGTATTAACATTGCCTTTTGACGGAAATGCAAGAAAGGAACTTTCCGTTAAATGCTCTTATATCAGGTTTATTCCTTTATTTATAAAAGGCTATTATCTTGAAAAAACTAAAAATTATTATAAGGCAATAGAGCTTTATTCTCAGGAAATTGAACGTGCGCCTGGTTTTTTACCGTTATATATATTGCTTGGCGATGTTTACAGGTCAATGGGAAAAACCAGTGATGCTATAAATGAGTATAGAATGGCATTATGGCTAGACCCGACAAATATAATGGCGTATAAATCCCTTTGTGCAACTTATGAAGAACAGGGGGATTATGACAATGCCATTAAAATGTATGAGAAGTTGATCGAAATGCACCCGAACGACGCTATATACTACAGCAATCTGGCAAATATCCTTTATTTAAAAGGGGATCTTAAGTCCGCCATATCCTGTTATCAGACAGCGATTACTTTAAATCCCAACAAGAACTGGACAAGTATCATTGCCCAGACACTCGGGTATGTTTTGCAGGAGTCAAAAGAAAACTATGACGCAGCTATTTCCGCTTATCAAAGTGCCTTTTTATTAAACCCCAATGATATTGATATTTATATCAGTCTTGGCAGCGCCTTCTATGATAAGGGCGATTACAATAATGCCCTTGCCGCATATCGTGTAGCCCTTGAGAGTGACCCCGGTAATGCCAGAATACATTGTAATCTGGGTTATTTATTATGGGGAAAAGGTATAATTGACGAATCGATCAAGGAATATGAACTGGCAATCAAGCTGGATCCAAATTATGATATAGCTTATAACAATCTTGGTGTAATTTATCTTGACGACCTCGGACAGATACAAAAATCTATGGAATTATTCCAGCAGGCTATAGATATAAATTCAAATTATGCCCTTGCATATTATAATATGGGACGGGCTATGGCAATTAAAGGAGAAAAAATCGAAGCAGCAAGAATATTTCAGGTTGCGTTAAATATAAATTCCTTTACCAATGAGCTTGATAATAACGAGATTAAAGACAGAATCGATAATCTCTTTGATTAATATTATAAATTAATGTAAAAATTAACTTTTTTAATATCAACTTTTTGTATGTTCGGATTTTAAACAGATATTAGCGATTAAGTATTTTAAGAGGAAAATATATGAGAGTTGAATTTAATAATATCAGTAAATCCATCGTTTCAGGTCAAAATAGTAAAAAACAAAATAATATTAGCGAAATAAGTTTAAGAGAAAATTTAAGCTCGCCTGTAAAACCTTCAGTTTCTAATTTGATTGCACATGCAGGAAATATTTCATTTTCCGGTCCGTTAAATTTAAATTTAACTTTGCCGAAAAATAGCGAAACAATTAAATATTTTGCTGAACTGCTGCTGCAACACCATCCCAGAGAGATAAAATACTCTGCAATAAAAATATTGGGTTCGATTAAAAGGCATGACGCTGCTGATGCTTTAATTGAAGGACTAAGCTGCACGAATCGAAACGTAAAAATACGTATAATTGCGGCTTTGGAAAATACTAAAAATCCTGAATCCAGAAAGGCTTTGAATAAAATTCTTAATGGAGAAGATGACGAGTTAAAGCTTTTTGCGGCAGTATCTTTAGGTAATATGGGGTATAAAGAAGCTATTCCTGAGTTAATTAAAGGTCTTGATCATACAAGCGATTATAAAAGATCGATGTCTGTGGTTGCATTAGGAAATGTCGGAGAGCCTGAAGCCATACCCGATATTATTAAGGTTCTTAAAGATAACAATGAAATTATTGCAGCAAAAGCATCAGAAGCACTTCAAAAGATAGGAATGAAGCTCCGCCAGGGTTAAAAGATGCGTATAGAAAGATTAAACTCTGAGCATTTCAGAAGAACTATATGTATTTCCCGATTGTAATTTTACGACATTAAAGAGTTTTTCACGTTCTGAAATAACACATCCGTCAGGAATAATGCAGCCGGGAGTGATTATGCTTTCTCTGCCGATTCGGGCATTATTGGCGATAATACAGCCGTCAAGCCTTGTTCCTTTTTCAATAACAACATTATCCCAGATTATAGTGTTTCTTAGCTGGACATTTTCTCCAATAACACAGTTGCTGCCAATAATGTTGTTTCCCAAAAATCTTGTACCGTCTTCAACCATTGTATTATTGCCTATAATAACTTTTCCGTTAAAAACAGATTTTGGGCTTATTTCTGAATCTTTTGAGATCCAGCCGGTTTCAGACTTTGTATATGGAAGGTTGATATGTACCTTTCCTGTTAAAATATCGTAAGACGAAGACCTGTATTGATTTATTGTACCAATATCGCTCCAGTATTCGTCAACCACATGGGCACAAAGTAATTCATTATTAGCCATTAATACAGGGAATACGTTTTTTGCAAAATCATAAAAGACACCTTCAGGTATATACTTGAAAATTTTTGACTCAAATACGTAAATACCGGTGTTCACAAGAGTACTTCTTGCTTTATCGACATCAGGCTTTTCCTGAAAGCCAATAACTCTTGATTTGTCATCAACCACAACAACTCCAAAGTTTTTAACTTCAGATAGAGGGACTCTTTTGAGAGCCATAGAAGCAAGAGCACCGCTGCTTTTATGTTTTTTGATAAAAGCATTCAGGTCTATATCTGTAAGGGCATCTCCGCTTATTACCAGAAAAGTTTCGTCCGGCTCAAAGAACCGTTCGCATTTTTTTACGCCTCCCGCAGTGCCTGATAGTTCTTTTTCATAAACATAATTAAAATTAATGCCTAAACCGTTATTGCCTGTGAATCTTTCATGGATAGATTCAGCAAGAGTATGGGTATTGGCAATAACATCATTTATACCAAATTTTTTAATATGTGACAGGATAAGTTCTATTATTGGTCTGTTAGCAATGGGAACCATTGGTTTTGGGATTTTTTGAGTTAAAGGATCGAGTCTGGTTCCAGCTCCCGCTGCCATTATCATTGCTTTTTTTACCACAATTCCTCTCCTTAGGTCTAACTACGTACTTTCTTGTGAATTTTTTAAATTAATATTTCATTTAGTCCTATTTTAATGTTATATAACAAATGAAGAGAATATTTCAATTAACAGGAGGAGTAAATGGTTAAAATTTCACCCATAAGAGGTATAACCTATAATCTAGGTAACGTGGACATATCTGATGTAATAGCTCCACCGTATGATGTGATTTCAAATATTGAACAGGAAGAACTATATAACATTTCTCCATATAATATTGTCCGGTTGATTCTTGGCAAAACATCACCCCTTGATAATGAAACCGATAACAGATATTCGAGGGCAAAAGAATTTTTCAACGACTGGCTCGATAAAGACGTTCTTGTTTATTCTGATAAACCCTGTATCTATTATTACATTCAAAATTATACAACAACCAAAGGAAATAAGGTTTCCAGAAAGGGATTTATTGCGAATAATTTTCTGGAAGAATTCTCAAATGGTAAAGTTTTACCCCATGAATACACAATGGGAGGACCGAAAGAAGATCGGCTAAAGCTCATGAAAGAATGTCAGGCTAATTTTAGTCAGATTTTCATGGTTTATTCAGATCCCGAAAAAGAGATTGACAAAATTATAAAACTTCCTGATACTCCTTTTATTGATGTTACAGATAAACAGGGAGTACAAAATATAGTTTATATCATTGATCATGAAGATGTGATTGCAAAGATTCAGGAATTAATGGAAGATAAAGCTGTTTTAATAGCTGACGGTCATCACAGATACGAAACAGCCCTTGCATACAGGGATTATATGCGCTCCGCAAAACCTGATTATAAAGAAGAAGATAAATTTAATTATGTAATGAGCTATTATACCAATCTTGATGACGAAGGATTAATAGTATATCCGACTCATAGAATTATCACCCGTCCGGTGGACACGAAAGTCCTTATAAATAAGCTTGAAGAATATTTCAAAATAACTGAATATCCTTCAAGGGACAAGTTTCTTGAAGAACTGGAAACTCTCTCTCAAAATAATATTGTTTTTGGAATTTATTTCAAAAACCTGAAAAATTATTTTTTAGTTGAATTAAAAGACAAAGAATCAGTTGATAAAATTCTTGATAAAAAGAATATTCCTGATGTGCTTAAAAAACTCGATCTAACAGTGTTGCATAAGATTGTTACAAGCGAATTTTTGGGTTTTTCTGAAGAAGACCAGATGAAGCAGAACGGGATTAAGTATATCAAGAAGGAGGAAGAAGCCTTTGAAGCCGTAGAATCAAATTCTGCAGAGCTAGTATTTTTAATGGCATCACCAAAAATAAAGGATATAAAGGACATATCGCAGGCGGGATATAGAATGCCGCAAAAATCAACTTATTTTTATCCTAAACTTTTAAGCGGATTAGTCATAAATCCTTTAAAATAGGGTCTTTTGAAAGAATATAATTTCCTGTCAAATGAAAATTCAAAAAAAATTAACATTTGTATA
>JAQVCB010000085.1:5615-10691 GCA_028689995.1 Candidatus Gastranaerophilales bacterium | reverse complement strand
CAATTCAGATCAGGGCTGCCAGTTTACCAGCGTTGAGTTTACCGAGATTCTTTTGAAGAATGAAATTGAAATTTCAATGGACGGAAAAGGCAGAGCCACTGATAATATATTCATAGAGAGATTCTGGCGAACGCTAAAATACGAGGATATTTACCTAAATCGTTATGAAACTATGCCTGAATCAAGGATTGGAATAAACAAGTTCATATATTTTTACAATACCAACAGACTTCACAGTTCATTGGAATACAAAACACCAGATGAAATCTATTACAACATTGTTACTAGAGGAAAAAATATTGATAAGGAGTTAGTTTTAACCTAATGCGAAATACTTTTCTAAAAAACCTGTCTAGACAATTCAGTACACTTTACTTCGGCAAAATGCCTATAAGTAATATAACTCCATCTGATATACATAAATTTATTCAATTGAAGATAAATGAAGGTCTGTCACATAGCAGCATCAATCATTTTTTAATCCTTCTTGGATCAATTTTAAAAAAAATGGTTGATGATGAATTAATCATCAAAAACCCTGCTATGAAAGTCAAAAAACTAAAAGTAATTAAGAAGGAAATGGAAATTTTCAGTATTGATGAACTTTATATAGTATTAGATACAGCTAAAAAATGCCATCCTGACTTCTACCCTTTATTATTTACAGCTGTTGCTACAGGTGCACGTCAGAGCGAATTAGTTGCTCTTAAATGGAGCAAAATTAATTGGGAAACAAGACAAATAACTATTGATGAATGTTACAGCAAAAATGTTTTAGCAGAGCCTAAGACAAAAACATCTAAAAGACGAATAAATATGTCGAAAGAATTAACTAAGGTCTTGAAAGAATGGAAATTAAGGTGTCCTAATAATAGTAAAAATCTTGTGTTCCCAAACTCTGTTGGTAATTATTTAGATGCTAATAATATGTATAAGCGACAATTTTTACCTTTATTAAAAGAATGTGGAGTAAAGAAAATTAGATTCCATGATTTACGCCACCAATTCGTCAGTTTATTAATAACTCAAAATGTTCATGTAAAATACATTCAAAAGCAGATGGGTCATAGTTCGTCTGAGCTGACGATGGACACATATTCTCATATATTAAAAGAAGTTGATCAAACTGGTGTAGAAGCTCTTGATGCCATATTTAATAATACTTCTGCAAAAAAACAAAGCAAAATATAATAGCTTGATAAATTTATTTCATAAGGCAGTTTAATTCAAAAGAAATCTCCTACTCTATAAATAGAAGAGATAAAAATAACAAGAAACAGTTTTTTATATAATTAATGATTGCAATAAAATATTAAATAGCTAAAAGCCAGCAGTCGGAATCGAACCGACGACAAACTGCTTACGAAGCAGTTGCTCTACCGACTGAGCTATGCTGGCTTATTTAATGATTATATTATATTAGAATAATTTATTCACTATTTAAAATGAGTTGCAACAAATTTGCAACATGAAGAAAAAAGTAAAAATAGCAAATGCGAAAATGGTTATCAGTATTGATTTTAATGGTACAATTTTGATTAATGACATATTGTTTCGTAAACAGTAGGTCAAGGGTTCAACTCCCTTTGCTGGCTTTTAATTTTATTTGGTGGGTTTTAACTCAACCTGCGATTACTCATAGCGAAATTCAAAAAATTATATAAGCAGTTTATTTTAGAATATTGTTTTGGGATTTAATTTTGTTCAGAAAAAGAAGAGTGGTTAAATAACAGGTTAAAGCTCCTGTTATTGCGGAAAACATATAGGCAAAGCTCTTTAAAGTCAAATCATTGCTATTATTAAAAGGAAAATTATAATCTGGCAGAAGAGGATGCCATATATCAGTAAAAGTTTTAACTCCTTGAGGTATATAGCCAATCAGTTTTGAGATTTCTGTTGTATTCCATTCTCCCCAAGCAGAGCCGGCATGAAAAAGTTCAGGCAGTACTATTCCTAAAGGCGTAGTAATTACAAGTATTAAAACACTTAAAAGCAATTTTTTATTTAACATCGGCTGTACCTGTTTCTTTTATTAAATTTGATAAATGGCTTTTTTCGCTTAATAAGAGAGTTACCATTGCCATAGTAATAAATGCTTCAACCCATCCAAAAAACAAAACATGTTCACTAACCATAACTGGAATAGATACATTTAGAGAGTATGGAAAATAAAGAGGTGTGCCATTTGCAGTATGCGCCAGTATTGGTTGTAATCCCAATATTAGTCCTGTAATAAAAGAAGCAAATATTATAGAGCAATAGCTGCTTATTCCAGAAGCTATGATCTGCGTAACAGGATTTTTAGGCAATTTATTTAGCAGATATTTATACAAATAAAAACCTGTAAATGATGTTACATATGCAATATTAAAACTATTCACTGCAAAAGTGTTTATTCCACCATCTCCAAAGATTACCGCCTGTATAGCTAAAGCCATTGTTATAGCTATTGCACTTATATAAGGACCAAATAATATACTTAATAGCACTGCTCCGATAGCATGGCCTGTTGAACCTTCAGGGATAGGAACATTTAACATCATAACAGCGAAAGAGAACGCTGAGCCTAGAGCAATAGCTTTTATGTACTCTGGTTTAAGAGTTTTCTTTATTTTTTTTGTTGTAGCTATCCATATAGGAATCATTACAACAAAAGAACTTAAACAAGTGAAAGGACATAAAAAATGACCAGGAATATGCATTGTAACCCTCCTATATGTTTAGATTCTATAATTTTTAAAATGATAATATCATAAAATAATTATCAGAATCTAAACATTTCAATTCAGTAAATTAAGACAGCTTTTAAATATCACTAAAACCTTATTTTAAGGATTTAATGCAGTATTCCAATTATGGTATTGATTATATAAGAATTTTTATAAGATAATGTTGTTTGGGTTTAAAAAATTACCGGGAGGGTTAATTAATGCCAGAGTTGGTAAAAGCGAAGATCAGAGATATTCCGGACTTTCCAAAGCCGGGAATTATATTTAAAGACATAACAACAGCAATCAAAGATCCAGAAACATTCAGAAGAATAACAAATCATATGACTGAAAAGTTTAAGGATGCGGGAATAGATTATGTTGCGGCTATTGAGTCCAGAGGTTTTATCTTTGGCGCACCTCTTGCATATAACCTTGGTGCGGGTCTTATAATTATAAGAAAACCGGGAAAACTTCCTGCAAAAGTTGAACAGGTTTCTTATGAACTTGAATACGGTACAGATACAGTAGAAATGCATAGTGATGCCATAGAGCCGGGCAAAAAAGTACTTCTTATTGATGATCTTCTTGCAACAGGCGGAACAGCAACAGCAGCATGTACTCTTATTCAAAAAGTGGGCGGAATTCCTGTAGCAATAGCTTTTGTTGTTGAATTATCATTTCTTGACGGAAGAAGTAAACTCCCTCAGGATATTGAAATAGTTTCAATGGTTAAATATTAGGATCTAATTTTAATAAAGTTCAACAGAGTCAGGAAATATTTCCTGACTCTGTAGTTAAAAATAAAACTATTTTACGCCAATCTGATAAAATAATAGAAAAGTTAAATTACTTTAAAAACAGAAAAAGATTGTAAATGAGAAAAAGTGGACAAAATTTAGTAGAATTTGCTGCAATTATACCTCTTTTAGTATTTTTAATATTCAGTATTATAGAATTTTCGATGTATTGGACAACAGTAAATGCTGTTCAGGGAATGGCTCAGACTGCTTCAACAAAAATGGCTTCAGTTTATGTATCTGAAGCTTCTACTGCTAATCCTGCTGTAGTTCAGGCTCTTTCGTCAATAATAGAAAATTCAAATTTTCTTGGAGAGGAACTAATTTTCACTGATATAAGTACCGATACAAGTACAAGGCCATTTGCTGTGTATCAATATCAAAGCGTAGAATTAAGAAATACAGATGCAGGTGAAAAACCTGTTATGAAAGTAACAATTGATTATAGAGATCCTTATAAAGATGGTATAACTTTGCAGTTAAGTTATCGATACAGAACAATTCTTCTTGGTGCAAGTCTACCTCTTCCCGGGACTGATCCACTCGTAATTATTCCAAGTGGTTTTGAAATAATAAGTAAAAGAAACCAGCAGTATAGAAGTTATTAATGAATGAATCTTATATGAATGAATGGAAAAAAGAATTTGGCATACCTTATCCTAAATGTAAGATGACCGGTCAGTGCTGCAAATGTGCTTCTCCTTCAATTTCTACTGTTGAATTACTTAAAAAAGCGTCAGAAAATAATGATTTTGCAAGAGAATTTTTCTCAATATTTACTCCTTACAAGACTATTGAAGAAGCAAAAAGAGAAAATTCCGCTTGGGTTGAAAGATGCATTGAATCTTGCAAAAAACCAAATAATAAAGTTTCTGAACAAGATTTATACTTTTATCACTGCATATATGTTTCGGAAGATAATAAATGTCTTGTATGGGAAGATAGACCCCAACTCTGTCGTGATTATCCCGGTTCTCCTTTCCTTGTAATGGCGCCCGGTTGTGCTTATGAACAGTGGTCACAAATATGCAGGGAAAAATATAAAAATCTCAAAGTTGAACTCGAACAGTTAAAACAATTAAAACAGGAACTCGATGATTTAAAATATCAGCAAAGAGCAATAAATTTGCTGGCAAGAATACAAAGAATCAATAACAAAGACTATAATTTAATGCTTTTGATGCCATCAATAAGTCTTGTTTCTCCCGGCAAATCCTGGATAAAAATTTTTTAGAAAATTGATTATTCTTAAAAAATTATTACAATAATTTATGTCTTGTTTGTTTCTCTAGCCCGTTTTGTATATGAACGAGTTACGAAAAGTCTCCAGCACCTGCTCTTCGCAGCTGCTTCAACTTTTCTCCACTCCCGTTTCACATGAACGAGTTACGAAAAGTCTCCAGCACCTGCTCTTCGCAGCTGCTTTAGCTTTTTTCCACTTCTGCTTCGCTGCACAAATAAATACTATATATAGTTGATGCATATTTGGTTTAAAAACTTTATCTTTGTGTTGTTGGCGCTAGTAAAATATCTTTGCATTCAATTAATTATACATGGGGAGGGAAGTT
>JAQVCB010000085.1:0-5515 GCA_028689995.1 Candidatus Gastranaerophilales bacterium | reverse complement strand
CTGCTTCGCTGCACAAATAAATACTATATATAGTTGATGCATATTTGGTTTAAAAACTTTATCTTTGTGTTGTTGGCGCTAGTAAAATATCTTTGCATTCAATTAATTATACATGGGGAGGGAAGTTAGGTAGTGGCTTCTCAATTAAATCAGGAAAAACAATATATCAATACAGACAAGAGCAAGCAGGACTGTATTGTTTTTAGGCGTTGTTTTAACTGGTTTAATGAAGAATTCACAAACAGATTAGGTTCTATTAGCAAGGAATTTCTTGCTAATGATATACACTTCCATCTGTTGGCGATAACAAATAAGCCCAGTATTTTATGGAAAAGCAGTGAGTACTTTGTAACACAGATTGAATTTGCTAAAGACTGTTCAATATTTTTAAAAATATCAAATAATGCAGCGCAAATAATTCTTGATAGTGCTTTTGGAAAGAGAAATGAGGAAGAATTAAGACTTACAAATATTACAGAATTAGAGGCAAAAATTCTTACTTCCTATAATCAATTCCTGTATAAAAATCTTGAAAAGACTTTTATTAGTAAAAAAGAACGTACAAAAATTATCTCTTCACAAAGTATTGGTGAAAATAATGTCCACCTGACATTCTATATTTACAGCAATGACATAAAACAAGAAGCAGGCAAAATAATACTTTCTTTCCCTGAATATCTGCTTAAAAAACCTGTTCCTGTTCAATCACCTGTAAATCCAATCGATATTTTTCAGTTTAAAACCAGTTATACAAGAGCAGATATATTCGTAGGCAAATCAAGAATATCTCTTGAAGAGTTAAAAAACTTAGAAAAAGAAGACATGATAATACTTGAAAAAAGTAATCTGCATACAATGAAACTTATAGGAGAAGAAGAAATACCGTTCAAAGTTAATCCTGATCCGGGGTTGGTTATAAATATTGATAATATTGACGGAGGACAGCCAGAAATGAATGAACTCGAATCTCAATCGAAAAATATATGGGACAGCCTACAGGTTGAGCTGAGTGCTGAATTTAAAAAGATAAAAGTATCACTTGGTGAATTAAGGCAAATTACTGAAGGGCTCGTTATTGATGTAGCTCCTATAGTGCAAAATCAAATATCCCTTCATGTTGAAGGAAAAGAACTTGCTCTTGGAGAACTTGTCATTATTGGCGATAAATATGGAGTTAAAATTACACAGGTATTCCAGGAAACAAAAGAAGAGCAGGAAATTGCAACAAGACAGGCTGCAGTTGAAGAAATCAATGAAAAACTTCCTGAAGAACCTATAGCTCAAGAAAGCGAAGCTGATGAATTCGATGATTCAGACTTTGATTACAGCGATTTTGAAATTGAAGATGATATATAGAGAGGTGGGAAATGCATAGTTATTTGGTTAATTTTACAATTTATACTCTGGCAATGTTGGGAGTTATTTTTATTGCATTTATGATAGCCAAAAAAAGCTTATCTTTAGGGAATCTTCCCGGACATAAAAATGGTTCTCTCACAATAGAAAACAGATTAAGTCTTGAACCTCGTAAAAATCTTTATATTATTAGAGCTGGAGAAGAAAGATTTCTAATTTCAACAGATATTGAAGGCAGTCGCTTTTTGACGAAGCTTGAACAAAACGGTATACCTGTTTATAAACAGGAAGAAGAAGACTATAATCTATCCGATAATTTTGCTGATAACGTTGCTTTGACCAATATTAAAAGTAACAGCAGCGTAATGAGAAGGATGCTTGAAAAATTAAATTCTGACAAAATATAGAGACCCCAAAGGTGAAAATATGGATGAAATGTTAAAAAATCTGGATCCTGCGATACAACTGCTTATAGCAATGGCGATTATGTCACTGCTTCCTTTTGTATTTATAAGTATGACAAGTTTCTTAAGATATGTGATTGTATTTTCTATTTTAAAAACGGCACTGGGAACTCAGCAGGTACCTCCGGGGATGGTAATCATAGGGCTTTCAATGATTTTAACATTCTATACAATGTCGCCTGTATTTTCACAAATGTATGACACAGGATATAAACCTTATCAAAAGACAGGATCAATTGCTTTGGCTATTAAAGAAGGCAGTAAGCCTTTAAAAAACTTTATGATGAGACAGACAAGGCAGGAAGATGTTGCATTTTTTATTGAACTTATAAGAAAACAACCGCCAAAAACTCCTGATGATATAAGCATTATGGAAGTTGCACCGGCTTATATGGTAAGTGAACTTAAATCAGCATTTCAAATTGGATTTATTATATATATTCCGTTTATTGTAATAGATCTGGTTGTTGCAAATGTTTTGCTTGCACTAGGTATGATGATGTTATCACCCACAATTATCTCTTTGCCGTTTAAATTATTAATATTTATTGCGGTTGACGGATGGAGCTTGATTGTTAACGGATTAGTTCAGAGTTTTAACTAGAAAGGCTGAAATTGGAAATATTACTTGACCATCTTACAAAAGGCTTTTTTAATATGTTGATAATATCTATGCCAATTGTTCTTACTGCAGCAGGAATAGGTCTTGTGGTCGGTATTTTGCAGGCTGTAACACAAGTACAGGAACAAACTATTGCAGCAGCACCAAAAATATTAGGTGTATTTCTTGTCCTTTTGATTATGGGCGGTTTTTTTACAAAGACCCTTTCGGCATATTTAATAGAATCAGTAAATTTAGCAACAAAAGTTATAACAAAGCAGGATGAATATATTCTCCCGGCTTCTGATATGATGCCTAACAGTAAATTTTTTGACGAAGATAAGAATTATAATGGAGGAAAACGACCTAATGTTAAGACATTAATGAATAATTCAGGTAAAATGCCTTATACTGGCAGTAAAAATAAAGCATCTTCTCTTAAAACAAGCGGAGCATCACTTTCTCAACCGAATTTTGTTGAAGGCAAGAAAATATACAGCAGGTAAATTATGAGAAATCGTTTGAAAAACTTGTTTAAAGGGTCGTGTTACAAAATAGAAAATAAGAGCTATTTAACTATTTTTCAACACTCCCTTAAAATAGAAATCCTTCTATTAACTCTGATAATAGGATTTTCAAACGTAAATAACTGTCAGGCTTTTGAGCAGATTAATAAAGACCTGAATTTAATCAAAGGATATTCGTATCTGCTTAATTTCAATGACAAAATAATGCGATACAGTCTTGGAAATAATGAAGCGGCAAAAATTGAAATTATTTCCAGTATTTTTAATGATAAACAGGAAATCCTTTTAAAAACATTAAAAGAAACCGATACAAACCTGCTTATTTGGACAAAAGATAATATTTATAACTTTAATGTCAGTATTATTCCGAATAAACCTTCTAAAATTCTGTCTGTAATAAGTGAAGTTAAAGACAATAATCCTGTAATTGCCAGTTCTCCGAAAATGCAAAACTTTTCAAAAAGCGATAAATATTTACCTGATGATGTGAAAAATAAGCTTGAAGAGTTATCACTTGATACTCCACCTAATCTTCCATGCAAACAGGATATATTCGGTTTTGAGATAGATCAGCCGCCCAAAATGTAGGTTAATATGCTTGAAAATATATTGCAACTTTTTAAATACTTTCCTGAATTGAATGCTTCTCTTGGAGCAGGGCTGTTGATTTTTGCAAGATTTATGGGATTTGTTATTGTTGCTCCGATTTTAAGCAGGAAA
Source organism: Candidatus Gastranaerophilales bacterium (assembly GCA_028689995.1). Taxonomy (GTDB): domain Bacteria; phylum Cyanobacteriota; class Vampirovibrionia; order Gastranaerophilales; family UBA9579; genus JAQVCB01. The sequence continues at coordinate 1,847 of JAQVCB010000085.1, read as the reverse complement.
GATGTATTGATGATTGCAAAATTATCATTCATTTTAATCCTGACTATTTCATTTGTTGGTATTTTGCATCCAAAAGCACCCCCTCCAGGTACATCTCTTTTCTTATCTGTTATATTAAATACTGTTTTTGGTGCTTTAATAGGTTTTATTACATCAACTATTTTTGTAACAATTACTGCTGCAGGAGATATGATTAATCTTCAGATGGGATTATCAGCTTCATCAATATTTGATCCGATGACTAAGGAACAAACATCCACAGTTGGATTATTTTTCGGCTTTCTTGGGACTGTTTTATTCATTAATGCAGGTGGTTTTTACTGGATGTTTTCGGCATTTGAAAGAGGTTTTACGGTTTTTCCGTTATATAATACGGTTATTCCTTTTGATAAAATTTTAAATATGAACTATTTAATTCTGTTAACAAGCAATGTGCTTTTTATAGGTCTTCAATTAGCAGCTCCTGTTTTGATTGCAACTCTTTCAATGGATATTATTCTGGGTATTATTTCAAAAACAGCACCGCAGGTAAACGTATTTCAGCTCAGTTTTTTATTCAAGCCTATATTAGGAGTGGCTATTCTTATAATCATTTTGCCATTGCTTATTAATGTGATTAACGAATATTTTGCGTCGTATTCGGGAATATATTAGGAGATCAGGTTTTAAAAATATTCTTTTTAAAATTTTTGATTACATCGCCGCATTTACTGCATGCCATATAGTCTGCAGTGCTGTCAATTGCAAAATAAAGATGATCACAGGTTTCATATTCATTTTCATTTTCTTCAGAAAACTTATTTTTCTTGCGTTTATTTTTTATGGCTTTTGCTATTAATTCCAGAATATACATATTGTTTTATAAATCCTGATAATACTTATAATTGAAAGCGATTTTCATTAATTTTAAATTTGGACTTTTGAGACCACTTCTATATTTTACTTTACCACTTTTTAAAAAAAGTGTACTATATATTATTATTAGCAGGTATAAATAATCAGGAGAGTAGAGAATATGACTGAAAGTGAAAATTCGTTTATAAGATGGCATGATGAAGATGTTGTTGTTGGGAAATGCATCAAAATGCTTGAAAATATAGAAGAATCAATCAAACGTCAGACGGCAACATTTTTAGTAGATGAAATGATTGCAAAGCTCCCATATACTACAATGCCGCCTGAGGAACTATATAATCTTACTGTTTCTTCTGAAACAAGAAAACGCAGATGGTATGATATAGATGAAGTTATAAGGCTGTTTGTTGAGTTATTGAAACACTGTACTCCTGAAACGAGAAAAGAAATAGCAATTAAAGCAATTAATTTTATGGAAAGTCTTACTCTTGATACAAGTAAAAGTATTGCACTTGTTGATCCGGAAGAAAATACAAAGTATTTTTATGGTTCATGAATAGTATTTCTTGCCTAAGTTTTTCGATACTGAGAGTCCGAACTGAATATCTTAGAACGAGTTTGGTTAAAGCCTCCAACGCCTTGCCAAGCAAGCCGTTTCGGCTTTAGCCAGCACTCCCGCTTCGCACGAGCCTTTTACAGTTATAATTGGATTTTACTGTTTATAACCAGACAAGCTCTTATTATTACCAGTTGTTACCCTGAGTAGCGCGAAGCAGAGTTGAACGGGTATTTTTATATTAACTGAAAAAGTTCAGTCATCTTTTGATGATCTTTAATTCCTCTGCTTTTTTCCACTCCGCTGGAAATATCCATAGCATAAGGTTCTAATTTTAAAGCTTCTTCTATATTTGAAGAGTTTAAACCTCCTGCAAGAATTAATGGAATATTATAAGTCTTAGCTTTTAACACAATATCCCAATTAAAACTCTTTC
>JAQVCB010000084.1 GCA_028689995.1 Candidatus Gastranaerophilales bacterium | reverse complement strand
AAAACACCAGATGAAATCTATTACAACATTGTTACTAGAGGAAAAAATATTGATAAGGAGTTAGTTTTAACCTAATGCGAAATACTTTTCTAAAAAACCTGTCTAGACAATTCAGTACACTTTATTTTCATATTAATTTCTCTTAAATGAGTCCTAATATGACTAAGTCCTCTAAAAGAAATTTTTTTTCTTTAAAATAGCTATATTTACATATCTTTGCATTGTATATAAATTAAAGTTAAATATTTTATGCTATTAAAATTTCGTATGTAAAACTTGTTATAACTAATAATAATAAGGCAAAGAAATATATTTGCCGGATTAATACATTGATCTGTAAAGTTTGCATATGTAAACAAAAGTTAAAAAAAATATAAATTAAGAAAATTAGGGTAATAAAATTTTTTTAGCTGTTTTATAACTAATAACTTTAGTTTTGCGTGGTTTAATTCTTAATGATTAAAATACGATGAATATAATTACAAAACCAGCACTTGAATCAAAATTTTATATAAATAGAGTTTTCAACAGGAATAATAATGTTAACACCGAAGAAAATTCAAAATCTGTACCTGTTAATAACGGTATTTATCCTGCTGCAAAAAATTATGCCCATATTTTAAACAAAATTTCATTCACAGGACTGACAGACAAGATTAAAAACCCGGTTAATTATTGCAACTACTGTGGCGGAAATATTTATACAGCAATAGAATTAAATAATAAAGCCATAAAAATGCTCAATTTAAAAGGCCATAATCTTACAGAAGAGTTGGAAAAAGTTTTAAATGAAATAACGTTGCCTGATAATGGCTCCAGTGCTCTTTTAGCTGATAAAAAATCTAAAAATTCAAAGCACATAAGTTTTTTTGAGAATTTAAAACGATTATCAAACGAATTTTCTCTGGCAACTTGCAGTGAGCTGGTAAATAAAACTTACAATAAAGCTAACAATAAAAATAAAGTAAAAAAGCTTATTTTACAAAATCTTAAGCCTCTTTTAAAAACAGCAGACCACACAGTTGCTCATGATTTAATAAAAATAAATAATGAAATGCTTTTGGTTGAAGCCTGTGATACATGTAACCGCATTAAAGATAAGATACCTTTTGATGAATTTGCTCAAAAATATCCAGAAATCACTGACTATATGCCGGAAGAAAAATATAAGATCGCAATAAAGGCATCTTCACGAGAAAATATTCGTAAATTAAAAGAAATAATTACCAGAAGTGATTTATCTGAACAAGCAAGAATGAATGAAATAAATAAGTTTATTCAAACGGTCGACAAAAATAATAATGACCAAAATGGAAATTTGTTAAGACAAGAAAAAAAGAAAATAAATATATCAAATCAAAATACTAATAGTCAAAAGAAAATTGAAGATCTTCCTGCTTTAATTGAAGAAAGACAGATTCTTCAGCAAAAAATTGCTGAACAGAAAATAATTCTTAATAATTTATCTCAAAGACTTAATGAACTACTGGTTGATGCGAATTTAATCCGATTGAAACAACTTTCTACTCTGAAAAAAAATATAGAAAATCTTACAAACAGAATTAATTCTTATGAACCTGAATTAAATAGAAGAAAAACAATCGAAAATAGACTTTATTATCTGGAAGATTATCAACCATCTGAAAAAGAAAAAAAGAAAATAGAAAAAGATATAAATAAAATTAAAAATAAGCTGACAATGTTAGATAAACTTGAAAAAAATGTTATTCCGAAATTAAATAAAAAATTATCCAGACTTGAACGCAAGTATGCTGCTTTAAAAACTGATTTTAAAACTCCTGATGAATTGAAGACAGAAATCCAATCTTTAAAGGAAATTATTGACGAAGAAAAATCTATTTCTGAAAAATTATCTAAAATTAAATCCATTGATGAAAAAAATGCTATAATTCGAACCCAGCTTGATTCATTAATACAAACATCAAATCAGGTCACTAGTCAAATAACAAAACAAACAGACTATAATTCACATGATAATAAAATATTGGATACAATCCACAATATAGATACCTTTACTACCTCCACAAATGCTAAAAATATTGTAATTGAAAGTAATGAATCTGTAGAATTGAAGGAAACTCTCGGTAATATTAAATCAACACTAAATGAAAGAAGAAAACAACTCGCTGGACAAATTCAATCAATAAGAACCCACGCAAAAAACATAAAAAGCATGGAACAAAAAATCTCAGTGCTTGAAGATTTATTAAGAACAAATGAATCAACCAGATCAAGAATTGTAGCGACTGAAAGTGAGCGTATGGCTCTTCAGGAAAGATTGAAAGAACTGCGAACAAATCCTCCGGATAGAGAAAAAATAACAAGAGCGATTGAAAAATTGACTGAAAAGCTTAATTCTATAAACTCAAAATATTCTGAAATGGAAACTATACAAGGTGAGATTACTGAAGCCAAAAAAGCAATTGCCTCGATGACACAGTCTTTTAATACTATTGAAAGTGATATTTATTCACTAAATCAGTTAAAATAAGAGTACAAAATATTAAATATAAATTTATTCTAAATATTTTCTTCCCTTGATCTCTTCAGGCAAAAAGTTTTGCATAATTTCAGGATGTTCATGAGAATAAACATAATCGTTCCCAAAGCCATATTTAGAAGCATCTTTGTAATGACTGTCTTTTAGATGAGCAGGTGGCGAATAGCTTTCACCGTTTACTTCTATATCGTGAAGTGCCTTATCAATCGCCATAATTGCCTGATTAAATTTTGGGGCTTTTGCTATGTATATTACGGCCTGTGCAAGAGGAATTCTGCCTTCGGGCAGTCCAAGCATTTCAACTGCCTTATGTGCATTTAGCGCAATATGAAGAGCATTAGGATCTGCATTTCCTACATCCTCACTTGCTGTCACGATTAATCTTCTCGCTATAAATCGGGGATCTTCTCCGGCTGAAATCATTTTCGCAAGCCAGTAAATAGCAGCATCAGGATCTGACCCTCTTAAACTTTTTTGAAAAGCTGAAGCATGATCATAATGTTCCTGAATTCCATATTTAATATATCTTTTCTGCACAAGGCTTTCAAGAGTTTCTAATGTTAAAATTCTAGTATCAGCTTTAAATGTTGAAGCAAAATATGATGTTTCAACCATATTTAAAGCTATTCTTGCATCACCCATAGAATGCTTTACTATAAATTCTCCTATCTCAGGATCCAGATTAATTTTCCCGTATTTATCTATCAGATATTTATAACCCCTTCTGATTATTTTAAGCAGATTTTCATCATCAAGCGGTTTTAAAAGAAGCAATTGAACTCTCGATATTAAAGCGGGTATGACTTGAAAAGAAGGATTTTCTGTAGTTGAACCCATTAAATAAATTGTTCCATTTTCAATATGCGGTAAAAGAGCATCCTGCTGAGTTTTATTGTATCTGTGAATTTCATCTATAAACAAAATAGTCTTTTTACCTGAAGATCTAAGCTCCTGCCTTGCAGTTTCAACAGTTTCTCTGATGTCCTTTATTCCAGAGCTGACAGCACTTAGCTCAACAAACAGACTGTCTGCCTCTTTTGCTATAATTCTTGCCAGTGTAGTTTTTCCACAACCTGGTGGCCCCCAGAGTATTAATGAAAAAAGCCTTCCTGATTTAAGCAGATTCCAGACGGCTGAATTTTGTTTGATTATATCAACCTGTCCGAGAAAATCTTCTAAAGTTTTAGGTCTTAGCGTTTCTGCAAGAGGTATTTGCTTATTCTGTTCTTCAAGTACGTCAAAAAGACTCATTTTTTATTTCCTTACGTTATTATCATAATTATATCCAACAAATCTTCTACACTCAAATAATTAAATAATTTCACCCTGTTAAAATATTTAAAATTACGAAAAAGCGAATTATGGATCGTTAAAACTTTCTTCAGCAAGGATTTTTACTAAGCCTCTTCTTCTATTCCAGCCGACAAACAACTCTGCTTCAATATATGTCTAAATCAATTCTTTCCCATCCCTCCTAAAATCAAAACTAAAAATAAAGGAAAAAGGAGGGGCTTAGTAAAAATTCGCCGCCTTAAAAAGTTTTTTACGATCCGTTATGAGCAAATCAAACAGGTAAAATTGCTCCAGCCCGAAGGGTGAGGAGGGACAGCAGTTTATATAATTAATTACTATTTCATGTAATCCCGACAATTTAGCAATTTTATCGGCTCAATTGATCTGTCAACAATAAAATTAACATCATTTTTTATTAAATCTATTAACTTTTTCCACAGTTTCTAAAGATCAGGTATAATTATTTACGATAAATAATTTTTGGGAGACAGTGTTTTGAAAATCTTTCATTGGTTTATTAGTGCGGTTGGATTAGTTATATTACTGGCATTATTTATTACAGGTTGTACAAAAACACCTGAAAATACTAAATATAAAGAAATTGAATTCTGGACACTTCAGCTATCGGACTTTGCTCCATATATTAATGGTGTAATTACCGGTTATGAAAAAATTCATCCTGATGTAAAAATCAAATGGATTGATGTACCTTTTTCAGAAGGAGAAAAAAGAGCACTGGCTGCTGTTATGAGCAATAGAGTACCTGATCTTATTAATATGAACCCGAGTTTTGGCTCTACTCTGGCTTCAAGAGGAGTTCTCATAGATCTTAAAAAATATGTAAATAAAGAAGATTATAATAAATATTTAGCTGAAAGCTGGGATGCTTCAACTCTTGGAAATATTACATTTGGAGTACCCTGGTATATAACTTCTTCAATTACTATATATAATGCTGAAATTCTTAAAAGAGCAGGCTTAAATCCTGATAATTCTCCTAAAACATACGATGAACTTGGTAATATTTCAAAAATTATCAAGGATAAAACAGGCAAATATGCTTTTATGCCAAATTTAACCGAAGATGGTCAATTAATCAAGATTTTTAACAAATATAATATTCCTATAGTTAATAAAGAGAGAACTAAGGCTTTATTTAATACTCCAAAAGCTGTGCAAGTTCTAACTTTTTGGACTGATCTTTATAATAATAAATTAATTCCGCCAGAGTCTTTAACTCAGGGACATAGAGTTTCCCTTGAACAATATCAGGCTGGGGCAAATGCGTTTATATTTACAGGAGCTAATTTTCTCAGAATGATTAAGGATAATGCTCCCAAAATATATAATGTAACAAGAGTTGCTCCTCAAATTTCAGGAAGCAGCGGTAAAGTCGACTTTGCCCTTATGAATCTAGTAGTACCGACTAAAAGCAAATATCCCAAAGAAGCTGTAGATTTTGCCCTGTTCTTAACAAACAACGAAAATCAGCTTGCATTCTGTAAACTTGCACCTATACTTCCTTCTACTTTAAAAGCAATTAATTCAGACTATTTCAAGAATAAAAACACTGCTGATATTATAGACAAAGCCCGTTCATTAAGCGCAACACAGCTAAATAATGCATTGAAGCCTATTCCTCCATTAGAAAACCAGAAGGATTTATTCGAAATTGCAGATTATGCAACCCAACAGGCTCTATTAAATCAAACAAAACCAAAACAAGCCCTCGATCAGGCTATACAGGACTGGAATAAAATACTTAAAAGCCAGTAATAATATTTTTATAAAAAATTGTAATTAAAGACCGCTGCATAAGTTTAATTTCTGTTAAAAAGTTAAAATTTGCGGTCGACCCTTGTAATATCGAAAGCCATGCAGAGCTGGTTTTGCCCGGTCGTAGCGACTGTAGGCTGGATATAAAAAAACTACATTTTGGTAGTTATGCAGCCGTCTTAATTAATGATCTTAATTACGAGGAACGAAACGACTGGTAATAGCAATATCTGGCGTTCATCATGCGAATCCTGTGTTGAACGAAGAGAAGTGCTTGCAAAATGACAATAGTACATAAAAGCCTTTTGTTTGTTCTTTAATTACGATTAAAATTTACTTAATTTGTTTATATAAAACGACTTTTTATAGTTAGTTTTATAAATACTGTATAAACCAAAAGTACTGTAAAGAGTTGTTGATATGGATTTTGGAGTACATAGAATGCTAATATACTAGCAAGAATTGCAAGAGTAACTTTTGCAATAGTTTTATATGGCGGAATATAGGAAAGATTATGAATTCTTATAACAAGTGTCAGAATTAAGTAAACAAAATTCGATGCCAGTGTAGAAATACCTACACCTAATATTCCGCATTTTGGAATTAAAATTATACTTAAAGCAAGTCCTAAAAACCCTGAACCAAGTTTTATGAACGAATCAATATAGGTTTTTTTAACTAAATGATACTGTAAAGTCGTATATTCTGTTAATCCAAATACAAAAATACTAAGTGCCAGAAACGGAATGAGTATTTGAGCTTCGGCATATGCCTTTGAAGAGAATATTGCTGTTATTTCAATAGGGAATAGACATAAAATTAAAACTATAGGTGAGAAAATAACAAAATAATATTCAGTCAACTTTGTAATTATAGGATTAACGTTTTTACCTTCTTGATACATGTTGAATATTCTTGGAATAGCTGCAATTGTTATGACTGCAAAAAGAGGAAGTATTATTGAAAAAGTTAAATTAAATCCTACACCTAAAATGCCGTTATAATGGGATCCGCTATAATGCTGTAAAACAAACTTATTACTTTGAGTAAGAATCCACATCCCAATACTTGCTAAGCTTATAGGAACCCCATATTTGTAGAATTCTTTCAAAATATCTGTCTTCACCTTGTTAAATACAAGGATATGATGAATATTGCTCAGATAAAACATAATGACATTAACAACTATAATTGAAAAAGCCATCCCAATAAGTAAAGACAAACCTCCTAAATTCCATTGAGTTACAAAATAAATAGAAATTAAAATTGTGATTACTTGATTTAAAATAACTGAAAATGAATAAACAACCGGTTGAATTTGTGCTCGCAAAATTTGAAAAAGCAAAGCTCTTATTGCAACAGGTATCATTAATAGTAAAACTACAGTTAATATAAAAGCAGGAATTTTAAAATACGATGTTATAAAATTAAATGCGAAAAAACTTGCTATAAATAAAAATATAAGGTTAGAAACAAGCAAAAATAAAAGCGTACTAAAATAAGATTTTATACAGCCTTTGGATTTGTTTTCTGTAAAAAATCGTAATCCTGAAATACCTATCCAATCACTGAATATAATACATAAAAAACTTAAAACAGCAGTTGCAACAATATAAATACCGTATTGCGCAGGAGAAAGCAAATTGGTGTAAATAGCAACCATAATCAGATTTCCAAAAGATCCAAATATTTTTGATGGAAAGTATTTTATAATATCCTGACCTATATCTGAAAAAAATTGTTTTGAACACGAAACATTATCATCTTTAGGTAATTCTAAATTACCTAAATTGTCTAAATCATTTGTAGCATCCATCTTAAATTCCTTTAAAACTCTGACAAGATAAATCTTACGTTATTTTAATGAAAAAAAGAAGTTTTTTTTATCATTAAAAATTGAAATAATATATATTTATTAGCACAAATTAATACTTGAAATTCTGTTTTTAATATTAAATACACTATATTACATTACTTAATAATAAAAATATAACAAAATATTAATTTAAATTTAAAATCTTAAAAAACAATCTGGAAGCAACATTCACCTTTAAATACGAATACATTAAATACTTTTAAGTGTTAATAAATTTCATTTATCAACTTTATTTGAACAGTTAGTAGTTATATTTTATTTTTTAATAACAGGAGTTAGGTATGAGAATATTTTATTCAGGCACAATAGCACCTCCATCAAATATTGACCAAAAGCAGGTTTCGCAACTAAAGATGCAAGCACCATTGCAACGTGATACTGTTTGCTTTACAAGCAGACCTGACAAAGTTAATCAAGTTAGCTTTAAAGGACCTGATTCAATTGGTAATATTGAGCAAGCTATTTTCTCTAATAAAGAAGGCGCTACAAGTAACAAAAACATTTTAGGCGGCAAAGGATATGGTCTTGCTGAAATGGCTGGAGTGGATTTGCCGGTTCCTCCTTTCTTTACTCTTTCAACTGAAATTTGCAAATTATACCAGAAAGAAAATAAATTACCTGATGATTTAATGCCTAAAGTTCTCGATCATATGAGAGAAATGGAACAACAAGAAAACAAAAAATTTGGAGATCCGGAAAATCCTATATTAGTATCCGTAAGATCAGGCGCTCCGGTTAGTATGCCAGGTATGATGGATACAGTTCTTAACCTGGGCCTTAATGATGAAACCGTACAGGGTGTAGCTAAACAGGGAGGCAATAGTGAAGAAGCTAAAAGGTTTGCATATGACAGCTATCGAAGATTTATCTCCATGTTTGGTAATATAGTTCTTGATCTTAAGGAGAAAGATCGTAACGGTAATGATGTTGATTTATTTGCCAAAAAATTAGAAGAATATAAAGAAGAAAAATCTGACAAATTAGGAAGAAAAGCACAAGATACAGATCTTGATGTTAATGATTTAAAGAGTTTAATTAAAGACTATAAAAATATTGTTAAAGAAAAAACAGGTAAGGACTTCCCTCAGGATGTTAATATACAGTTAGAATTAGCTATTGACGCTGTATTTGGGTCCTGGAATACTCCAAGAGCAGCTGCTTACAGAAGAGAATTCAAGATTAGTGATGATCTTGGTACAGCCGTAAATGTTTGCAGTATGGTATTCGGTAATATGAATGATAATTCCGGAACCGGTGTTCTATTCACACGTGACCCTGACACAGGTGAAAAAGGTTTATACGGTGATTATTTAACCAGAGCTCAGGGTGAAGACGTTGTTGCAGGTATCAGACCTACAAAACCAATCAAAGACCTCGAAACTGAAATGCCTGATACATTTAAAGAACTAACTGGTGTTTGCGATAAACTTGAACATCTCCGTCATAATATGCAGGATATTGAGTTTACAGTTCAAAATGGCAAATTATACCTATTGCAGACAAGAGATGCAAAGAGATCTGCTAAAGCTCAAATTAAGACAGCCATTGACTTATATAATGAAGGTCTCGTAGACAACAAGGCAAAAGCTCTTGACCTTATTGAACCTAATAGAATTCGTGAAGCTTTACTCCCGATCTTTGATCCTAAAGAAGCAAAAAATGCTGTTAAAGTTACAAGCGGATTAAATGCCTCTCCTGGCTGCGGAACAGGTAAAATTGTATTCAATCCTGAAGAAGCCGAAGAACGCGGCTTAGCAGGAGAAAAAGTTATCCTTGTAAGACCTGAAACAAGTCCTGATGACGTTGCAGGTATGTTCAAATCACAAGGTGTTGTTACAACAAGAGGTGGACGTACAAGCCACGCAGCCGTTGTTGCTAAACAGGCAGGTAAACCTTGTGTAGTTGCTGATGAAAAATGCAAGGTAGATCTTGATAAAGAAACATTTACTACAGAAGACGGCACTGTATATAGAAAGAATGACATTATATCAGTTGATGGTACATCCGGTAATATCTATAAAGGTGCAATCAAAACAATAATGCCGGAATTAGATGATGACTTTAAAACCATAATTAGCTGGGCTAAAGAAGTAATTGGTAAAAATGTTCAAATCAGAGCTAATGCTGATAACGGAAAAGATTCTAAAGCAGCACTTGAAATGGGTGCTGATGGCATAGGCCTCTGCCGTACAGAGCATATGTTTATGGATAAATCACGTCTCCCTGTAGTTCAGGAAATGATTATTGCTGATACTCCTGAAGCCAGAAAAGCTGCTCTTGAAAAACTGTTACCAATGCAACGTCAGGATTTCAAAGAAATCTTTGAAGTTATGGGCCAAAGACCGGTAACAATTCGTTTACTGGATCCACCATTACATGAATTCTTACCAAAACACGACGATCTTTTAATTGAAGTTAATAATTTAGAACATGAAATTAATAGGTCAAAAGGTTCACTCTCTGATGCCGCAAAATTAGAAGCTGAATTAGCAGAGAAAAAAGCTACTTTAGAAAAAGTTAACCAACTTAAGGAACAAAATCCAATGATGGGTTTAAGAGGATGCAGATTGGGTTTAACTTTCCCTGAAATCAGCGAAATGCAAATTAGAGCGATTGTTGAAGCAGCATGTGAATCTAAAAAAGAAGGAAATGATGTACACCCAGAAATAATGATTCCTTTAACAACAAACTTCAATGAACTCAAAGCTGCAAAAGATCAAGTTGATTCAGTTGCAAAGCAAGTAATGGAAGAAAAAGGTATCAAAGTAGATTATAAATTCGGCACAATGATTGAAACTCCAAGAGCTGCATTAATTGCTGATAAACTTGCTTCAATCTGCGACTTCTTCAGCTTCGGTACTAATGATCTAACTCAAATGACTTGGGGATTCAGCAGAGACGATACTTCTAAACTTGTTCAGCATTATGTCGACAAGAAGCTTATGGATAACGAAAGCGATCCATTTGATGTACTTGATCCAAATGGTGTAGGTCAGTTAATGAAAATTGCTGTTGATAAAGCCAAACCTGTTCTTGAAAAACAAGGCAGATTGGATACGTTTAAGATCAGCATCTGTGGTGAACACGGCGGAGAAGCTGAAAGCGTAAAAACTGCACTTGGTGTAGGCTTAAATTGCACAAGTGCTTCACCATACAGAGTTCCAACTTCAATAATTTCAGCTGCTCAAAAAGTCAGCGCAGATAAAAAGTCAGCTTAACAATAGTAATTATTGATAAAAAACTCTAAAACTTAATACATAAATTAAACCTCTATTAACAGATTACCAAGTCTAATAGTAGAGGTTTAGTTTGTGTTATGGATTAATAATTTGAATTTTTGACAATAGAAGCAATTTTCTTTTCAAAATTGTTTTTATTAAAAGTTCAGGAAGCTAGTTTTTTCTCAAAAGTATCGGAAGAAGTAGATAATCCATAAACGTCATCCTGCAAATTGAACTTCACATCTCCGATAGAGCCTCCACATTTGTGCCTAAGA